>CAYWRD010000087.1:0-5560 GCA_964460675.1 uncultured Nitrosopumilaceae archaeon | reverse complement strand
GGCCGGGCAGCTAAGCCGTTTAGGCTAAGTGCTGAAAGCATCTAAGCACGAATCCTATCCCGAGACAAGTTATTCTTTCAATAGATGAAGGTCGGCAGTCCAATACTGCGTTGATAGGAAGGTGGTGTAGATTACAAGCTTCGGCGAGTAATGAGCCAGCCTTTACTAATAGACCAACACATCGGTTCAGCCACTTACATAGAGACTATGCGCGATGAATTCATTTTTGAATTCAGTTAGCGTAAGCTATACACGACTAAAATTGTATTATCTTTAGGTTTTCATGCATTATTTTGTACCTAGGTGTATTTGATTTGTCTATGTTCTAGAAAATATCAGACATAATTTAATAATACTAAAACATGTAATGGAAATAACACATTGAATATTCAATCTGCATTCAAGAAATTAGATATTTCATTACATGATTTAGAAAAAATAACTCAACATGTTATTTTATCGATTACTGATTCTAGTGGAAATATTGTGTATGTTAGTAAGGGGTTTTGCAAAATTTCAAAATATTCTGAAGATGAATTAATTGGTAAAAACCACCGAATACTAAAATCAGAATACCATTCTCCTAAATTTTTTGAAGAAATGTGGGAAACTATTTCATCTGGAAAAACTTGGAAGGGAGAAATCAGAAACCTTTCAAAAAGTGGTAATCCGTATTGGGTTTATTCTATTATTATTCCACTATACGATGATCAAAAAAATATTGTAAATTATGCTTCGATTAATACTGATATTACAAAGGAAAAGGTATTAGACGAGAAAGTAAAAGAACTAAAACAAGAATTAATTGATCAACATGTTGTCTTAACTGATCAATTAAACACAAAAAGCGATGAGCTTGTAAGATCTGAGCGACTTGCAACAATTGGTACTATGTCCAGCAGAATTGCACATGACTTGAAAAACCCTCTAACTGTAATTCAAACATATGCAGATATGTTAAACAGTACCGTTTTAGAAACTCTTAGTCCTACTGAAAGAGACAGATGGTTTAGAATTCAAACATCTATTACTGATATGCAACGAATCATTGAAGATGTTCTTGACTTTGCACGCTCAACTGAACTAAAAAAACACAAAACTTCTCTATTGAAAATTTTACGCTTAGCTGTTAACCACATTAGAACGCCATTTGGAGTTCAAATTCACATTCCGGAAAAAGATATGAAAGTTCCTTGTGATGAAAGAAAAATGGAGGCTGTCTTTTCCAATTTGATTATAAATTCCGTAAGTGCTTTGGACGGTCCAGGAGAAGTAGATATTGAATTTTCATCAAATAAAGACTCGTACATAATAACTGTCAAAGACTCAGGTCCTGGTATTCCAGATGAACATCTGAAAAGAATTTTTGAACCACTCTATACTACTAAAAAAACTGGAACTGGGCTTGGTTTAGTTATTTGTAAAAGTATAATTGAGCAGCATGGGGGCACAATTTTGGCTTCTAACAAACCAACCACATTTACTATAACTCTTCCAAAAGAGTAGTTTTACATTTACTAAAAATTAATTTTTTTTTTAAACACATTTTTAATTTTATTTTAATTATATTCAAATAATATGTTATGAAAAATGCAATTTGTTGGTATTTAGAGGAGCATTGTTGATCTTTTTGGGGGTAGTTGCTACTTGTTCTCTCCTCTTAATTCCGACCTATGGCGACACAGCATACAAGATACCATCCTGGATAAAAGAGATGGCTGGGTTTTGGGCAAACGAACAAATCTCTGATACTGATTTTGCCCAAGGCCTTTCATATTTGATTGATAATGGGATTCTTATCGTACCGCAACTTGAACAATTAAAATTAGAAAATCAAAAATTGCAAGCTGAGATAAGTGAACTTAAATCAACTTCTATGATTCATAATGTTTCTGATAATTTAACAATCACATTACATACCAACAAAGATGTTTATGCTCCCAATGACACTGTTATGATATTTGGTACCGTGTCTAAAATCGTTACAGGTCATGATGTGGGAATTGTTATTTCTGATTCTACAGGAAAGATTTTAGCTATTGCAAAAATCAGACCAAATTCAGATGGTTCTTATGGATTTGTTGCACAAGATCCCATATTTAGAGAGTATGGAGAATATTCTGTAAATGTCTACTATGGTGGTAAGGCCTTTTCTCATACTACATACAAATACAATCCTGGCCCGTAGTTGTACTGTTGATTATTCTAGGGCTTCTATGTCGGCTTGCAATTCTTCAGGAAGACCATGCCACCATTCTTTGCTTTGATTTTCAGACATATCAAAACAATTGTTTCAAAGCATCTAATAGATCTGTTGGTTAAATGTTCAAAGCATTAATGTAAGAAAATATGACAAACTAATCCTTTTTGTAACTGATATTTTCTGAATTTTCTTTAACCTTAATTATCAATGTATTTCCTATTTTATTGAATATTCTCTGTCTATTCTTGTTTGTAAAAATCCAGCCTAAAATAACATCTAATGGAAGCAAAAACGATTTGCCAAAACTACTAATTACAACTGCTTTAAAGTCTGGATTCTTTCCGGCCATGTCAGTTATTTTAATATGCAATATTTTTTTCCCAATACTTTGACCTGTCTTGTACTCTACGATAAGCCAGTATGAGAAAAATATCAAACTGGTTGGAATGTAGTTAGTACTATGTGCCCAAAACATTTCATTATGCATGCTTAGATTTACATTTCCAATCAAAGCTGAAATTGCAATTCCTGAAGTGATAGATATGATCAGAAAATCAATTAACCAAGCAAGAAATCTATCGCTCCAACTAGCTAAAATTAACTCTGAGGATACATCTGATTCAGACATATTTTCATTTTATAATTTCAATCTAATAAGAAATGAGAGTCAAATTTTTACACCAAAATTATTTCAAATTACGTCTAACTTTGTGTCATAATACTGGTTTTAGGGCAATTCTTCTTCTAAATCAGAACATGCCTTGTGAACCCAACTGCCTTTAGAATTTTTCAAAATTTCTCTTCCTGTTTTGATCGGTTCACCACATTCTACGCATTTTCCATTAAAACTTGCTTTCAATATCATGTAGCATGGACTACCATATTTGAATTGTAGACATCATGATATGATGTAAACTTGATGTCAATGCATATTCAATCAAATTTGATTTAAAGCGTTTAATCTGATACTATTACATGAAAGCAAAGTTTGCAACAAATTGTATTTCTTGTGGGGGAAAAATTCAACCTGGAAAAGAAATAGCTAAAAATAGTGATGAGAAATGGGTACACAAACACTGTGCCGATGAATACAGTGATCTCCCTTAGAAATTAATAGTATTGAAAGATACTATTTTTGAAAGTATTTTTGATATCCATCTCCCCTCTTGATGTTTTTCTTTGGACTGTTAGGCGAAATGCAAATGATGTTGTAAATTTGTATAATAAATTGTCACCAATAATGCAACTTGCCACAGGAGGTTCCATGCTTAACTTTGGATTGTGGAATGATGATACTGATGATCCTCTCTCTGCTCAAAAAAATATGTGCTTACATTTTTTCCACCTATCTGAATTAAACTCGGCAAATTTTGTGGCAGATGTCGGCAGCGGCTTGTCTAAGCCTGCAGAACTGTGGAAAAAAGAAAACCATTGGTTGAAAATTTTTTGTGTTAATACAAACTTTAGCCAACTGTGTTTTTCTAGAAATGCTAATTTGGGAAAAATCAATTCAACTGCTACTAATTTGCCATTCCAAACGGATTCGTTAGATAGAGTAATTGCATTAGAATCTGGACAGCATTTCAAACCTATTGACAAATTTTTCAAAGAAGCAAAACGAGTGCTAAAAAAATCTGGAATTCTTACTATGGCTATCCCAATAACATTGGGTGGTGATATGCTACACAAACTAGGAATCTTAAATTTTACTTGGTCTTCAGAGCATTATTCTGCTGAATATATTACCGATAGTTTAAAACGGTTTGGATTCAAATTAATCTCAAAAAAATTTGCAGGTCCTGAAATCTATGTTCCTCTTGCAGATTATTATATACAAAATAGAGAAAGTATTAAAAAAAATATTTTAAAAGAATATCCTCTATTAGTTGAATCTATTCTCTTTAAGTCTATTCATAAAATGAAAAAGGCGTCGCAAAACCATGTTATAGATTACATGATCTTAAAATGCAAAGTCTAAACTCTGAGAATCTTTTTGTCTATTAGGTATTCCATCGCATGTAGATATTCTGATTCAGTAAATTTTCCTTCAAGAAACCACATGGTGCTTGTCTTCCACCACTTGGGGATTTTCATATCGTCTAATTGAATACCTGCTGATTTTTGAAATACATTTGTCTCAATTAATGACGCTTCTTCCCAAAATGTAACGATATCTTCTTTGGTATTTTGTTTTGATAATAATAGTCCTGTCTGTTTGTCTATCACTAAAACTTCTGACTCATCTAAAGATTGGACAATCAATCCGTCACGTTGTATTTTGTCAATGAAAAAAGATGTTTTACCAACCACACGATATGAATCATTTAACCACATTTCTGTTTTAATCGGCAATTTAAAAATAAATTTATCCACATTACAACAATTTTGTTTGCTAGGCGTTTTCAGGTTTTTATCTAAATAAAATTCCATAGTTTCTCTTTTTTCACTAGAAGTTTTCTGAACTGACACTAATATTCCATCTGAATCTTTTTTTAGAATTTCAAATTCTTCTACAATGTTTTCACCGTATTTGTTGGAATATGCGTATTTTAAAACATCATTTTCTTCAATACATACACCATCATTACAATTTCTATTAGACACATTATCAATTATTTTAGGGGATAATACATTATTTTCAAGCATAGCTCGTATGCCATAAGCAAATTGACTGTCTTTATTCATTCCATCAACCCATAACTGAGCATCACGTTTAACCCAATCTGGCATTGAGGTAAATTCTTTGAGATGTCTTTGCATCAAATAATCTGAATCTCCTAAATACTTTTCAATTTCTGCCATTAACACTAAATCCCTTCCAGGATGAGTGCTGCTCCATGCTACATGGTCGTAAAGTATTCCACAAGCTCGGAGATTAGGAAATCTTGGATGTTGTAAAACTAAATTATCCATACCTAGATACAAAAATTCATCATAATAGAATTCACAAAAATCAAGTATGTCTTCTACTGTTTTTATCTCAAAAGTAGGATAATGAGCAAATGCATTGGGAAAGCTAACAAAACCTGTGGCTAAAACAACTATGAGTATGATGCCTTGCTTTTTCACATCTTAATGATCTGTTTTTTACTTATTAATTCGGCGTAGAAAATCTATTAACTTGTAGGCCAATCTGGAACTCTGGCTTCAAATCTAATTCTTAATTCTGCATTCAAATTCAAGACATTTTAGACTAGGTTTTTATTTTTGATACAATTCAGAATGTTGTTTGTCTGTAGATAAAATGAAACTGCAAATGTATGAAGAAAGATGCAACAGACTTCTTGAAGAACAGGAAATACGCTTTGCAGGAATTGTAGATAAGGAGGGTAAATTGATCTCAGGCGGGTTCAAACC
>CAYWRD010000086.1:0-5638 GCA_964460675.1 uncultured Nitrosopumilaceae archaeon | reverse complement strand
ATGGATTTTTCCACTCAATAAAAGTTGCATAGTTTAAAGATCGTGGATCTTTTAGATAATTGGGCAAAATTTTGATAAATTTGAAACCGTTACGTAATTGAAACGACAATACTGGTTCTTTAATCTCACGTCTTTTTACTTTTTTAACATATTGTAACGGATCCATGTTTTTTGCATACTCACAATAATTAAAAATCCTGCCCCCTGCAACTATTCTCTTTAATCCTAATTTTACTGCCAGTTGTTTTCTAGCATCATATAGTTTTGTAGCTATTCCCAACCTTCTATATTCTGGGTGTGTTGAGACGTCTGCAGCGTACAATGTATCTCCTTTTGGATTATGATTTTTAAATGAACTATTTCCACATATTCCGATCCAGGTATGTTCTTTATATTCTGGATTCAATGTTAAAATCAAGCTACTGCATGATCCTACAATTTGATCTTTGTATTCTGCTACAAATTGACCTTCAGGAAAAACCTCTAGATGATCTTTTAGATGTTTTTCTTTCCAAATAACTCCTTCTGCAGCCATATGTGGAAAGGATTTTTTTTGTAATTCAACAATTTTGGGAATGTCGTCATGCCTTGTGTTTCTAATGATTACTTTATTTCTAGGTGTTTTTTCCATATTGTCTTTTTCCTTATAGTGTGTTTGTTGTCATATAACCCAGATTTTTGTTATAACATATTCTTTTGTGATATATGATGTATTGTATTGATAAATCTACCTTCTGCATGTGGTTGTATGCTATTGAGCAGCTTCTATGGTTTCAATATATTTTGCAGCAAAAGGTTTTAGCATTTTTACTAGTTTTCTGATGGTAACTGTACTAATGTTACTTTTTCTTGATAATGATGCCATTGAAATGTCTTTTCCATTCCCTATGGATGATAAATAGACAGAAGCAGCTGCCAGCCCAATAGGATTTTTACCAACATGTATGTCGCTTTTTTTTGCATCCTCTAGTATATTGCTGGAAATACGGCGTATCTTTTCACCTACTTTTGCAGAATTTGCTACTTTTGACACATAATCAATTTTTGCAGATGTTACATCTAGTTCTAATTTTCTTATCAGACGTCTATATGCACGTGATAATGTTTTTCTGTTAATGTTTGCGGTAGTTGAAACTTCATCTAAAGTTCTTGGGATTCCTGATTGTTTACATGCAGCATAAACAGAACCTGCAATTGTGGCACGAACAGAACTACCTCGTATTATTTTTTTATCAACGGCTTTTCTGTATATGTAAGCAGACTGTTCCTTTACATTTTCAGGTAATGCTAATTTATTTGTAAATGAATCTAATAATGTAAATGCATTAACTAAGCTTCTTTCCTTTGATCTCTTTTTACTTCTAGAATCCCATAATCTAATTCTTGAAAAATGCGATTTGTTTCTTGCTGATAACGAATTTCCAGAAGCATCTGTGTTGCTTTTTGATATAGCTGAAGAATTTCCCATATCAAACATAGACATTTTTGATGGTGACCCATTACGTGTCTTTGAGATGTATTCTTCTTTTGTAAAAGATCTTGTTTCACTACTACGATCAATTATTCTTTCAACTAATACTTCTCCACACGTACTACAACACACCTCTCCATTGTGAACGTCTGTTATTAGTGAGGATTGATCTTCACTCACACAATCATGGAATATAGTTTGTTGTTTCATTACCTAATTTTTTGTAGATTAGAACATAAATCAAACTCATAAAAGTTGCTTAAATTAAACAATTAAGCTTAGTTTTAATTAAGGATATGGTATTTTGTGTAAAATATGGTCTCAAACATTTTTTTTCATATTTCTTGGTCATTCATTAATTATCGTTTTATCTTAGGTAATCTTGACAAAATTTTGAAGTGGTAAAATGGTTTTTGAAGCAGTACTTTTCCTTTCTGTGTTGATTATTTCTGCTAAATTATTAGGCGAAGCCGTCCATAGACTGAAACAACCATCAATAATAGGAAATATTCTTGCGGGAATAATCGTAGGCCCTGCATTTCTTGCAATAGTTCATCCAATTGATGAAATTGAACTTTTTATCTCTATTGGGGTATTCTTTTTGTTCTTTTTGATAGGTCTGGAAGAACTTGATTTGCCTAACCTTTTTAGAATTTTGAGGAGACGTATATTTTTAGGCGCGGGGGTTGCATTCTTAATTCCCTTTGTAGCTGCAGCTCTTTTTGGAATAGCTGTTGACCTTGATTTTGTTCAGTCTTTTGCTATCGCCAGCGTAATTGGAGCTTCTAGTCTGGGCGTAACGGCAAAAATTTTAACTGATCTTGGAAAACTTCGTTCAACTGTAGGATTAGAGATCTTTACTGTAACTGCAATCATAGAATTTATTGCAATAATTCTTACAAGTGTGTTTATTCAAATCGATCAAACCCCTGATCCTAGCTTGATTGATTTTGTTTGGTTATTTGTCAACATGATTCTTTTCTTTGTGATAGCAGGATTATTGTCCGTATTTGGCTTACCCAAATTATTTAGAATCATTAGAAGATATTCCAAAGTAAAACAAGTATATTTTGGAATTGTCATTGGAATAATTTTACTTGTAGCATATTTTGCAGAAATAAGCGGAATTCATGGTGCTATTGGAGCTTTGCTTTTAGGTATAGCAGTATCAAGAATGCAAAAAGAGGATTATCAAGAAATATCAAAAAGTGTTAATGTTATTGGACATGGTATTTTCATTCCGATATTTTTTGCAGGAATAGGACTTCACTTCACACTTTCGTTTTTTGATATGTCGTGGTTGATAATAGTAGGTTTCGTAGGTATAACTGTAGGAGTTAAATTCATCGCATCATATGTGGCAGTTCGACTTAGTAGATTAAAACCAATAACAACTGTAGCTTTTGGAATAATGTCCAAGGGTGCAGTTGATCTTGCTTTGTTGCTGTCTCTATTAGAATTTGAATTATTAGATGATGATTTATTCTCTTTGTTAGTATTTGGTACGTTAATTACTTTAATTATCTCTAGTGTGGAATTACAAAGACGAATTAAAAAGATCATTCATGTTAAAGTTGGACCTAGCGAACTCAGTTTGGTTCCCATGTTTTTTAGACGTGCAGTATCTGACTTGAATGTTGAAGATGTGATTGAACATGATTATCCTAAATTCAATGAAAAAAAATCTATTGCTGAAGCTATATCTGATCTTAAGAAATCTTCTAAGAAATCAGCACTTGTGTTTGATGATGATGAACAATTGTTAGGTTTGACATCTCCGGTTTTTCTCGCAAAAGCCAAAGAAAGGAATATGCAAAATGTAGGCGATGCGTTATTGACAAATTATTCCTCTGTGTTTCCACAAGATTATCTCTTCTCAGTTATCCAGAAGGTTAATTCAAATCCTTTCAATACAGTTCCTGTTGTTGCCCCTGATTATTCACAAAAGGTAATTGGTGTTGTAACTGATGAATCTATTTTAAAAACACTCTCAAAATCTGAACATGTGCCAGATTAAAATCTAGAATCTCATGACCAAGCACAGAAGCTTAAAATCAAATTAGTAGCTGAAAACGTGTTATATTTTAGGATGTTGCTTGGTCAAGTATGAAAAGTTTACTGGATCCAAATCATGATTATTTAAAAACCGAAGAGAATGTTAAGAAATTTCTAAATGGTCTATCCGATAAAGAATTAAAAAAATACTATGAGGCAATAGAATTTACTTCATTTCCAATACTTTTAGAGCAAGAGTATGCCAATAGGTTTTACCATAAAAAAAGATCCAAGAGAAAATAAAATTTTGTTATTATGAATGTAGTATATTAGCTATTTTTTGATGGATTTATTCTAGCATGTTTTTTTGCTTTTTTCCAAAAATATTCAAAATAGTCTACACACCATTCATGAAAAGCAAGATCTTTTCCATAGAACATATGTCTTAAATCTGGTTCTCCGTCATTTGTAGGAAAAATCACTGCAGATTCTTCTTCATTTATTAACAAAACTACTCCAATTGTATCTGCTGTTTTTCTTTTAATTTTTCCTTGTTTTATTAAATCATAATATCCTAATTTTTTTAACTTTTCAATTCTATCTTGTGGCTCTGCTAGATTCTTACAAATAACATGATTATATACAACACCTTTTTTGATACTACTTACAATTTGTTCGTCCATTCCCGGTGGTGACTCACTAATTACATCATTGATGTATTTTTTTGAATTTTTATAAATCGATTTCCACTTGTCTAATACTTTTGTGACTCCCTTGATATGTTCGCAGTCTTCCAATACTCCCAATCTTTTTACATACTTTAGGGGCATGATGTTAATGTCGTGACCTCTAAAGAAGACTTTGTTTTTAGAGACAAACACAATCAATGACATTTGACTGAAAAGAATTTTTCCAATTGTTGTAATGTGGAAATGTTCGTCGTTTCCTTTAACTACGAAACCCGATTTTGCTAATCTATCTAAATTTCTATGCACCTCTTGTGCAGTAACATCTAATTTTTTTGCTAATATGGATACCCTGTATGGTTTTGTATTCAAATTAGATAAAATCAAAAGTCTTTGTTCGCTTGCTAATTCTAAAAACCCTTCTGCTGCAAGCTCAAATTTGGACTCAGACATAAGTCAGTTCTTTTTTTAACAAGTTAAATAGTTTTAATAAATCTATTATTCCAGCATTCATCTAAATTTTTTAATTGTTAAAGCAATAATTAACGCAATTGCTATTCCAACCATGGCCAAACCTATAAGCCAAGTTTCACTGAAAATCTCAGTAAGTGTTAGTATGAATATTCCTACTAAAAATAATGTTGAAAAAATTATGGCATAGATAATTTTATCATTCAATATCTTTACCCCTTATTTTGAAATTATGCATGTAATGATAAGAATATTCTTTTATTTATGTTAGGGTTTTGTTTGTTTTTTTAATGATTTTGTAAATAAGGTAATTTTCTCTTCTATCTTATTTTTTGGAGTTTTATCGATTAACCTAAGAAATGCACTTCCTACTATTACTCCGTCTGCCCCACTTTTGATGTATTTTTTTACATCATCGGGGGTGGATATGCCAAATCCTATTCCAATTGGAATTTTGTTTTTAACTATTTTTCTTACCTTTTTTAGAGCATCAATAGTGTATCTGTTAATTTTTGATTGCATACCTGTTGTTCCAAATACTTCAACTAGATACAAAAATCCTGAAGAAATTTTGGTGATTTTTTTAATTCTTTTTTCAGATGTGTTAGGTGAGATAAGGAAAATACAATCTAAACCCTCTTTTTTCGCAGCCGTGACATATTCTTCTGATTCTTCAATTGACATATCTGGTAGTATAATTCCATCTATTCCTGCCTGTTTGGCCTCAAAAAGAAATTTTTGATATCCCTTGTTGTAAAGAATATTCGTATATGTCATTAAAACTAAAGGAATGTTTGTCTGCTTTCTGATTTTGTTAATTATTTCATAAAAATCTTTGATCACTGTTCCATGTTTTAATGATGTGTTGCTTGCATTTTGTATAACTGGACCATCAGCTAAAGGATCTGAAAATGGAAATCCTATTACGATGATGTCTACTCCACCTTTGATTAATCCCTTAATGGCAGATATGGTTGAATTTTTGTCGGGATAACCTGCCATCACATAAGCTATG
>CAYWRD010000085.1:0-5655 GCA_964460675.1 uncultured Nitrosopumilaceae archaeon | reverse complement strand
CTGGCACCGACGGGGACGCGCTGGCCAGGGGGCTCGAGGGCCCGGTGCTGGCGGCCCACGTTTCGGGCTAGGACCAGGCCCGCGCCATCTGGAACGCGGCCGACCCCCGACCGCCCCCGGGTCGATCGTGGGAGGGGGGGGTGGGAGCCGTTCTTGAACTCCAGTTCAACAGTGTTCTTGAACTCCAGTTCAACACCGCCTCGCGACAGGGGGTGAATCGCGGTCGGGATCCTCCCTCCTGCGGGACCCACGGCTCCCCGGGCAGCGGATCCCCGGGTGCTGGAGGGCTGCTGTTCCGGGCCCGGTGTTCACGCCTGGCGCACGCTGACCACGTCCCACATGCCTTTGCCCTTGCCGGACGCGCCGGGAACGTCGGCGTCCGGGCTCGTCACCGCCTCGTCGCACTTGGAGCGACGAGGTCGACCGCCAGAGCGCCCCCCGCACGAGAGGGCGTCTGGCGTGTCGCGTGCCGTCCCCGGGGCCTCGAGGGGCGTCTACCTCTCCTCGGCCAGGTGGATCGTGGCCGCCACGCCGGCGTGGTCCGAGGGCCAGAGTCCGGAGTCCGTCCGGTCCGAGGTCCGGTGGCCGAAGAGCTCGGCGTGGACACCGCCCCGGACGCCCCGCGGCCCGACGCCGAGGTCGCCCCGCATGAGGATCAGGTCCACCCGGCGCTGGAGCATGGAGCGGCGGTTCGTGAGGTCTGCGGGCTGGCAGCAGGTGAGCCCGTCCCCTCTCGGGTCCCACGCGTCCGCGAAACCGCCCGTGCCCGTGAGGATGCCGTAGGTGTCGGCGGCGTCGTCCGGGTCGGCGTTGAAGTCGCCCACCGCTACGATCGGGAGCGTCTCGCCGCTCAGCACGCTCAGCAGCTCGGCGGCCTGCGCCTCCTGAACGGCGGCGCCGGTCTCGAAGGGCTCCAGGTGGGTGCTCAGGAACCGGTACCAGGTGCCCTCGATCTCGATCTCGGCCGACGCCCAGCCGCGCTCGACCACGATGTCCGGAGTCGCCGGCGGCGGAGGGATCTGGAGCTTGACGGCGTAATTGGCGGAGGCGGGATTCTGCCAGGCCACGTCGCCCCGTACCAGGACCATGTCGTGGTCGGTGAGACGAATGTCGCTGAGACCGGTGGGCGAGGTCGGATCGATCATCGGCAGCTCGACGTCCGCGTTCTCCACGCTGGCGGCCACCACGTAGTCGAGGCCCCGGGCCGCGAGCGCGTCGAGGAGAACCTGCTCGAAATCGAGGACGACGTTCGTGGCGAGGCTCGCGTCCAGGTCGGCGGGTGTCTGCATCCGGTAGAGGCTGACTTCCTGCAGCCCCACCGCGTGGGGACGCCGACGCTCGATCTCGTCGGCCACGGCCCCGGCCCGCTCGGCGAAGTCGGTGGCGAGGACCTGCTGCCAGGCCTCGGCGGCCACGGCCGGGATCTGCGCGTCCGGCAGGGACGGATCGAGCAGCGGCTCGATGGCCGCACCCAGGAAAAGGTTCCGGGTCACGAACCCCGCGCGCGCCGCGTGGGCGCCGGGCGAGCGCGCGACGTCTGCCGACGAGCCGTCCCTCGACGCGTCGACCGGGAGTCCGGCGTCGCAGGCGGCCAGGACGGCGAGGAGGAGAACGGCGACGAGGGTGAGAGCGGCGCGTGGACGGCGGGTGCACATGGGGACCTCCGGCGTTGCGGTGGCCGTGTTTCGAGAGCGCCTCCCGCGCCCGCCCACGCGACCCGGGCGAGAAAGGAGCTTGCCAAAGCTCAACTTCAGAAAAAGCTATATCGTCGGGCGCCGGCAGGGGAGGGGGCCCCGGGAGCGCGGGCACGCCCGAATCCGAGCCCCGGCTCGCCGGCGCCCGTCCTCCGTTTCGCCGGCCGCGGCCCGTCCGCACTTTGGTGTCCGGTGGGGTCCGCCCGGGTCCCGATCCATCCAGGACGACGTGCCCAGGACGAACCGCTACAGGAGGTGCACCGGATGCGAGACACGCCCTCGACCGATCGAGACATGTATTCCCTCCCTCGTGGCCGCACCGGTCGGCCCCGGGTCGCCGGGCCCTCCTTTTCGGTGGCTGCGCTCCTTTTCGCTGCGCTCCTCCTCGGCGCGCTCCCGGCCTGCCTGCCTGGCCAGGAGGAGGGCGGGGGGGAGGCGGCGCAGGACTCGGCGCCCGTGGTGACCGTCGAGGTGCTGCGCGAAGCTCAGAAGATCCCCGGCCTGGAGCTCACCGACGAGGAGCTCCGGATGATGGTGGAGGAGGGGGCCCCCTTCGCGGACGTCAACGAGCTCCGGGAGTCCTATGCCGCGCTCCGGGGAATGGCGATCGGGAACGCCACGGCGCCGGCGCTCCTCTTCCGCCCCCTGGATCCGGTGGAGCCCCCCGAGGACGAGGAGCCCCGGTGGAGCGCGCCGCCCCTGGTACAGCGCCCGGACGACCTGGAGGAGGTGGCCTTCTGGCCCGTCTCCCATCTGGCGCAGCTGCTCCGCACCGGACAGGTGTCCTCGGTGGAGCTGACCCGGATGTACCTGGACCGCCTGGCGCGCCACGACTCGACCCTCCACGCCGTGATCACGCTCACCCGGGAGCGGGCCCTGGCGAAGGCCCGGCAGATGGACCGCGAGATGGCCCGCGGCGAGATCCGGGGGCCGCTGCACGGGATCCCCTACGGCGCCAAGGACCTGTTCGCCGTGGAGGGCTACCGGACGACCTGGGGGGCGGAGCCGTACCGGGAGCAGACGATCGACGAGACGGCCACGGTGATCGAGAAGCTGGACGAGGCCGGGGCGGTGCTGGTGGCCAAGCTCACGCTGGGGGCGCTGGCGTGGGGCGACGTGTGGTACGGCGAGCGGACCCGGAACCCCTGGAACGCGGAGCAGGGCTCGTCGGGCTCGAGCGCGGGCTCGGGGGCGGCGGTGGCGGCCGGGCTCGTCCCCTTCGCCCTGGGCACCGAGACTCTGGGCTCCATCGTGTCGCCGGCCACCCGGACGGGGGTGACAGGGCTCAGGCCCAGCTTCGGCCGGGTGAGCCGCCACGGGGCCATGGCGCTCTCCTGGTCGATGGACAAGGTGGGGCCGATCTGCCGCTACGCCGAGGACTGCGCGCTGGTGTTCGACGCCATCCGGGGGCCGGACGGCGAGGACCGAACCGTGGTGGACCGACCCTTCCCCTACGACGCCGACACGGAGCTCTCCGAGCTCAGGATCGCCTACGTCCAGAGCGCCTTCGAGGAGGACACCACCGAGGCGGGGGCCATGGACCGGGAGACCCTGGACGTGCTGAGGGGGCTGGGCACCGAGCTCGAGCCCATCGAGCTCCCGGAGCTGGACGTCGACGCCATGGGCTTCATCCTGTCGGCGGAGGCGGCCGCCGCCTTCGACGAGCTGACGCGCTCGAACCGGGACAGCCTCCTGGTCCGCCAGCGGGCCGCCGCCTGGCCGAACGTCTTCCGCTCCTCCCGCTTCATCCCGGCCGTGGAGTACCTGCAGGCCAACCGGGCCCGGACCCTGCTCATGCAGCAAATGCGCGAGGCCCTGGAGGGCTTCGACGTCTACGACTCCCCCAGCTACGGCGGCGAGAACCTCCTGATCACGAACCTGACGGGCCACCCGTGCGTCGTGGTGCCGAACGGGTTCCCCGAGGAAGACAGCCCGAAGAGCATCACCTTCTGCGCGCCCATGTGGGGCGAGGCGGCGGCCCTGGAGGTGGCCCGGGCCTACCAGCAGGCCACGGACTTCGAGGAGCGGAGGCCGGAGGCGTACGATCCCGGGGTGGGACGGTAGCTGGCGGGTCGTCTCAGGCGAAGGCCGAAGCGAGCGCTCGGTCGAAGGTCTTCACGTTCTCCACGTCCCGTCGGCGACACGTAGCCACGTGGAGAAGGTCGCGGGCGCCCAGCGCCGGGTATTCGTCCACGAGCATCCGAGCCAGCCTCACGTCCTCCTCCTCCACGTCCCAGACCGTCCCGATTCGACCCTCGGCCAGCCGGAGTGCGGCGTCGAGGGTGTCCGTCCGGTCGACCGGCAGGTAGGCGTGGAGCAGTTCCTGGAGGACCTCCGCGGAGGTCGCCAGGGGGAACTTCTCCCGGGCCGACTCGAGGAAGAATTCCCGGGCCCCGGCACGCAGGGGGTGCTCTCCCCCGACCGCGTACATGAGGACGTTCGTGTCCACGAAGACCATCGACGTCCCGACCGGCCTCAAGCCTCGGCGGCGCCGGACCGGGCCGAACGCTCGATCATCCGACGGTGCTCCGTCCAGTCGGGCTCGGGATGCGTCTCGCGCTCGTCACACGCGTCGAAGAAGCTCTGGAGCTCTTCGACCGTGTCGAGCCGAGGGGCGGCGTGGCGTGCCAACCAGCTGCGCGCCGCTTCTCGAAGCCAGGCGCTGAGGGACTTCCCCTCGCGGGCCGCCTGGCGGCGGAAACGCTCCTTTTCCTCGTCGTCCACCACGACCTGGATGCGTGAGGCCACGCTTCCCTCCCGAAGTCTGCGTCGGGCCTGGTCGTCTGCCGGGGAGCGCGGGCGCTCCCGTGCAGACGGGACGGTTGGTTACACAAATAACATACACATACATATCACTGGTGTGTCAAATCGGGGCCTCGAATGTGGATGGACGGAGCGGCGGCACGCCCAGGGTGGGCTCGGCCGGGACGTCGGGCCTTGCGAACGACCTGGTACAGGTCGACCTCCCCCCACGGTCTCGTCGCCCACACCCACCGGCCCACGGTCCTCGGCGCGCGGACACATCGGCTCTTCGCGCCGGAAGCCCCGGACCCCGACGGCCTCCGCCTCGGGATCCAAGATCCAGGTTTCGTGGACGCCCGTTGGTGGCGGAGGCCCGGGGGTACCCGCGAGGGGAGGGTGGATGGACTCCTCTTTGGCGTATCCACGGGCTGCGGCGTAGTTTGGCGAGGGCAACCCGGCCGGGGAGGCCTCTCGAGCTCCCGCACTGCAGGTTCGCCGCTGAACGTCCGCCCGCCCTTCCCAGCCTGGACAGCCTCGCCGGGAGGCCGCCCATGCCACGTCCTCGGACACGCGCGCGGCGATGCGCTCGATCGCGATGCCGGTCGGCCGCGCCGCCCGCCCTCCGGAGTCGGTTCAGGCTCGCGGGAAGAGCTCCCCGAGTTCGATCTCGTCCACGACCTCCCCGCCGAGCCGCACCGGGATCCGGTCGGTGAAGCGCCGGCAGACCGGCTCCTCGCCGCGGAGGTCCCAGACCTCGACGAGCTCCGCCTCGGGATCGACGATCCAGTATTCGGGGACGCCGTGGCGCCGGTAGAGCCGGAGCTTCACGCCCCGGTCGCGCTCCTCGGTGGAGGGAGAGAGGATCTCGACGACCAGGTCCGGGGCGCCCCGGATCCAGCCTTCGTCCACGATGTGGTCACGCTCCCTCGCCACGACGACGAGGTCCGGCTGGACTCCTTCGTTGGTCGCGGGGAACTCGACGCCCGGGGCGTGGAAGACCCGTCCACGTCCTCCCTGGACGAAGACCCGGTGGAGAGTTGCGGCCAGGGCGACGCTGATCTCCTGGTGCCGCGACGACGGAGCCGCCGTCACGTACAGCTCCCCCCGGATCGCCTCCCGACGCTTGCCGTCGTCGGGCATCTGCTGGACGTCCTGCCAGGTGAGCCGGGGGAGGGCCATGGGATCCACAATCTATCCACCTCCGTCGACGGCAGCCATC
>CAYWRD010000084.1:0-6006 GCA_964460675.1 uncultured Nitrosopumilaceae archaeon | reverse complement strand
AAACCTATACTAATAGAGATGTGGAAAGAAAGGTTTTTTTATTTTGTTTTAAAATGGGAATTTAATTACGTTGATAACCTTGGAAAAGCGTCTGCACTGTCAACTGATCAAATCGATGTTGAAAATGGTAAACGATATGGAATTAGCTTTGTTGATGAATCAAACCAGGAAAAAAACCCTATAATTTTACACAATTCTCCTAGTGGTGCAATTGAACGTGTAATCTATGCTTTGTTAGAAAACGCAGCAAAAGAATCAAAGGAAGGACGAAAAGCTCAGCTTCCTTTATGGCTAGCACCTACCCAAGTCCGAATCATCCCCATAAAAGAAGATTTTCTAGATTTTTCTAATAAATTGGCCGATAAATTATCTGAAAATAATATTCGTGTAGATATTGATGATAGAAATGAAAGTATTGGAAAAAGGATTAGAGAAGCTGAGAAAGAATGGATTAGATTTATTCTTGTTATAGGGGAAAAAGAAACAAATTCTGAAAATCTCAGCATTAGGGATAGAAAAACTGGTAACGTTCGTAATATCGCCTTTGCTGATTTTGTAAATGAATTCAAAGAAGAAACTAAAGGTAAACCTACATCAAAACTAAACTTTCCAAGGTTGCTCTCAAAAAGACCACAGATTATGGTGTAGCTGATGAGTTTTTTGGACCTTTACATGAATCGCAATCCTTTGATAACTGCTTCAGACTCAGAAGGAGAGGCCATCGCTACTGTATTTGGGGTGCCATTTGATTCAACGCATTCTTACAAGCCTGGATGCAGGTTTGGTCCAGATGTAATTCGTGATGCGTTTAACAATATTGAAATTTTTCATCCTGATTTGGGAGTAGATTTAGAAGTTGCAAATATTGAGGATTTAGGAAACACCACACATACTGTTGTGGCATCTGAAATGCTGAATATGGTTCGTAAAATAACTCATGAACTTGTTTTAAAGAAAAAACAACTTTTCATCCTTGGAGGAGAACACTTGATTACATATGGAACTTACATGAGCTTTCCAAAAGAAACAGGTTATGTTGTCTTTGATGCACATTATGATTTGCGAGATGAATATGCTGATATTAAACTGAGTCACGCCGCTTATCTTAGACGTATAGTTGAGGAACGTGGGGCAGATAATATATTGCATGTGGGGGCACGTGCTTTTGTTAAAGATGAACTGGCATTTTTAAAAGAAAATAACATTAAAACTATTTCTGACCAAGAAATTCGAGAAGGAAAAGGCCCTCAATTACTAAAGGACTATACTTCTTCTTTTAATGATCTATATACTAGCTTTGATTTGGATGTATTGGATCCTGCATTTGCTCCAGGGGTTGGAAATCCTGAAGCTGCAGGTATTACCTCTAGGGAATTATTTGATCTTATTTACTCTCTTAATGAACGAAAAATAACTGGAATTGATATCGTCGAACTAAATCCTTATTTTGATAATGGTTCTACTGCATCTTTAGCAGCTAAAATAATGTCTAAGATAATTGCTATGAATATTGCCCAAAACCAGTAAATTACATTGACAAATACATAAGAGAAATTACCTTGAGGAAGTTTTATCCTAATTATGTTTGAATAATTTATGTATGATTACACTAGAATTGATTCTTGTAGAAACTGTGGGGAAGATCTAGACATACTTAGTAATTGTATGGTCTGCGAGAAACCGGCAAAATTTCAATGTTCTCATTGCTTTCATTATGTTGATGATCCGATTCATACCGAGTGTATAATTCTGGATGAATCACTATGATTTGAGCCTACGCAAATCTATTTCTGACATATGTGGTATTAGTCATTTTTTATATACTCTAATTTTGGGTGAAATTCGTGTTAAACAATCTTAGAGAATCACTAAAGCCAAAGCTAGAGGCACTAGGAAAAATTTTTGCTTCTACTGGACTACCCCCTAATTTTTGGACGTCTGTTGGCTTGGTTTTTGCTTTTGCTTCTGCTATTGCTTATGGAATTGGCATTGAATATGGATTCATAATAGGCGGCATTTTGTTGTTGATTTCTGGATTTTTTGATATTGTAGATGGTCAAGTTGCCAGGGTTACGGGAAAAACATCTCAAAAGGGATCATTTTTAGATTCTATGTTTGACAAAATAGCCGAAGTTGCAATTTTTTTAGGATTGCTTTTTGGCGGTTATGCTGAACCATATTTGATTTTACTTGCAATCACAATTTCATTACTTGTAAGTTATGCTAGAGCCAAAGCCGATGCATTAAGCGTTAAACTTCAAGGAATCGGCATTGGAGAAAGAGCTGAACGACTACTTGTTATTGCAATCATAGGTTTTATTCCTGGCATGATGGTTTATGCTGTAATAATTGTGATTATTATTGCAACAATTACATTAATTCAGAGAATGATCTTAGTATCGAAAAAACTAGAATAATACTATCGAAGCTTTCCGCGCTTTCTTCTGTTATCTGCAGAACGGATTTTAAGAATCTTAAAGTGAATTGCACATGAAATACAGTACCATTTTAGAACTGTAGGTGATGCAATATATGCTCCTTGTGCGCGAAGTTCTTTTGCTAATGTGTGTTCTACTAAGTTCAATCTAGAGGTAACTTTCTTTGCTTTGTCTTTTGGAACAGTTTGACCGCAGTTAGTACATTGTACAACTCCAGTGGATCCCTTTCCACCTTTTGTCCTACCTCTACTTGCGCGTTTTAATGGCATAAGTTTAATGTTATTTCGCCTACTTATAATCTTGAGGTTGTGGTAAAAGCAGGTGTTTGTGCCTAAAATATGACTAAAATAGCATGATCTAAACAAGTTTTAATGCAAGATCAAGTATATTTTTTTAGCCAATATGAAAGGCCTCTGCCATAAATGCTTCAGGTCAAATGTTGACCTTGTCATAGTAAAGGGAAACATTATCTGTAAAGATTGCAATCAATCAAATGCAAAAAACTAAATCTTCATCTGGGACAACTTTAACAAATGAAACTTTCTGTTTTTTCACATTGTGCTATAGATACAATTAACCTAGAGGGCTCTTCTTATGAACAGATTGGTGGAGCTGCATGCTATTGTAGTTTGATGGCAAGACAATTCAAATTTGATGTTGATTTGCATACTAGATTTGGAAGTGATTTTCCAGTTCAGTACTTTGATGAAAATAAAATTAAAATTGAAAATGGGCTTAGTAAAAAACCGACTACTCGTTTTGAGATTAACATTGATGGAGTGAATCGCACTTTAAAATTGGCAAACGAATGTGAACCTATAGAATTTTCCAACTTTGACTCTGATGGTACTATCATAAGTCCAATATTTCATGAAATTTCACCTGAAGTTTACTCCAAAATAAAATCTAATTCTAATTTTCTTTTAGTTGATCCACAAGGATTTTTACGAAAAACTGATTCTGATAACCATATTTACTTGGAAAAACATGAACTTGATCTTTCTGGGGTTAATGCAATTAAAGTAAATACTGATGAGATGGAGAATTTAGTCGGTGCCACAGAAGATGAAGGAATGATTGCTTTGCAGAAAAAAGGTGTTGAAAATGTAATTTTAACAAATAAAACTCAAGTTTCATTATTGCTGAAAGATAGAATTTACTCTATAACACTTCCTAACAAAGAAGTTCATGACACTACAGGAATAGGTGATATTTTTTGTGCTGCATTTTGTTGTACAATGTTGAAGGAAAAAGATTTCCTTTGGGCACTATGTTTTGGAGGAGGTGCCGCACAGGCAGCTTTAGATTCAAAGGATGTTGGTTTATTAAAAATACCTAAAAAAGGAGCTGTTGAGGCCAATGCCTCTTATTTTTATAATCTAGTAAAATACAGGCAAGTATAGTTTAACCTTTTATTGTAGATTTTTTTTGTACATGATGTGCAAATAGGCATCTATGGAGTTGGTATGACTGATTCATCGGTCAAATCACTAAAAAAAATACTTGATGATTATGAAATAAAATCATTTCAGATTACTCCAAAATCAAAAACTAAACCATGTGATTGCATATTGGTCTTAGGGGGTGATAGGGGAGTAAGAAATTATTTCCATCGTGTAATTGATTCTTCTATACCGGTTTTAGGTATTAGTGAGGCAGAATCCAGCGGTTTTCTTGCACAGGTTGACCTCAGAGAGTTTGCTTCATATGTTAAACGTCTAAAGAAAAAAGATTACACTGTCGAAGAAGTTCCTCGTTTGGGTGTTAAAATTGATGGAAAAAATGCATATCCTGTTTTAAATGATGTTGCGGTTTTTCCTTCCCGAAGTGCCATACTAATGGAACATACTCTAAGGGTAAACGGTGAAGAAGTATGGCATGACAATAGTGACGGGATAATAGTTTCTACGCCTATAGGATCTTCTGCTTATTCCATGTCCGCTGGAGGCCCTGTTATCTTTCAGGAATCTGGTGTGTTTGAAATAATATCTGTAAATTCATTGGATGTTACACGTAGACCCCTAATCGTATCAAATGATAGCTCAATTGAAATTGATGATATCTCAGCTAGACTACATTGTGAAGTGGTGTTGGATGGTATTGATAGATACAAAGTTAAACAGAAGGTTGAATGCACCCAATTTTTTCCATCAGCACAAATTATTAGATTAAAAAGAGATTCTACTGCCATTTCAGCTCTTGCAAAGAAAGTTCATCTTGCCGAAGATCTACTTAGTATGCCTCCAAGCTCCAAACTTTTACTTAAAACACTAGAATATGAAGGCGCAATGACTCAAAAAGACCTTGCAAACAAAACACTCCTTCCAGATAGGACCGTAAGACTAGCTCTCAGTCATCTTTTGTCTAAGGGTTATGTCAAAAAGAAAGTGTCTATTAGAGATGCTCGGCAAAAAATATATGAAATTTCTAAAATAGAGTAGAATTTTTTTTAATAACTATTTTTTTGCAGCTGCATTGATAAAAGATTCAAAAACGGCTTCTGGGAATCCGGGCCTGCTGCTGAATTCTGGGTGAAACTGTACCCCTATGTAGAATTTTTGATTAGGGATTTCTAAAATCTCCATTCGTTTTCCGTCGTCACTATTAGCTGAAAATACAAGACCATTTTTTTCAAAATCTGGAATGTAATCTTTGTTTATTTCATATCTGTGCCTGTGACGTTTTGAAATTTGGTTTGATTGATATATTTTGTAGCCAATTGTTCCTTCTTTGACTAATATGTCATTAGATCCTAGCCGTAGAGAACCCCCCATATCTTGAATGTTTTTTTGTTCTGGAAGTAAATCAATTATGGGATTTTTTGTATTTGGTTTTATTTCTGTTGAATTTGCATCTTCTATTTTTAAAACATTTCTCGCAAATGCAACTGCAGCAAGTTGAAAACCAAAACATATTCCAAGATATGGTATGTTTTTTTCTCTTGCAAAATTGGCAGTTTTAATAATACCTTCAGAACCTCTGTCTCCAAAACCCCCTGGTACCAATATGCCGTCGTATTCCAGTAATTTATTATAATTATCAATGGCTTCGGAATCAATCCAATCTATTTTTACTGATTTTTTTAGTTTAGCTCCTGCATGTTTTAATGCATGATTTACACTCACATAACTATCTGCCAATGTTACGTATTTTCCTACCATTGCAATCTTTACGACTTGGTCTTCATGATCTATCATAGATTTTACAATTTCATTCCACTTGTCCCAATTTTCTGCAGCATTAACAAGGCCGACTTTTCCAAACTTTCTAAAAATTGAATCCACTATTCCTTGCTCATACAAAATTTGAGGTACTTGAAAAATAGATTTTACGTCATGACATGATAATACCTCTTTCGTTGTTACATTGGAAAACAATGCAATCTTCTCCTTTGTTTTTTCTTGTAATGGTTTTGAACATCTGACTGCTAGGAAGTCTGGCTGAATGCCGATTCTTCGTAATTCTTGTACGCTGTGTTGAGTTGGTTTTGTTTTTTGTTCACCTACCACGTCAAGAGATGGGGCTAATGTAACATGAACGAAAATAACGTTCTGAGAACTATCTTCTA
>CAYWRD010000083.1:0-6055 GCA_964460675.1 uncultured Nitrosopumilaceae archaeon | reverse complement strand
ATTTGGTGTTGCGGTTGCAACAACTATTGCAAAGGGAATAGTTAGTCCAGATGATATTACAATTTACATGATTATTGGAGGGCTTGCAGGTGCTATCACCTGGAGTACAATTTGTACATACTTTGGCTTACCTATCTCAAACAGCCATTCACTTGTAGGAGGAATAATGGGTGCTGGTATTGCAGGACTTGGTTTTGAAAAATTAGTTTATGGTGGGCTGACCAAAGTATTTGCCGGAATTGTAATTGCTCCTATTGGAGGAATAATTTTTGGTTTGTTGTTGACAGGATTAATTATCACCGTTTTTGCAAGCAAAAGACCTGCAATCGTTAACAAATCATTTGGAAGATTACAGATTATTTCATCTGCTTGGTTTGCTTTGACTCATGGTGCAAATGACGGACAAAAAACTATGGGTATTATTGTTTTAATTTTATTTTCAGCTGGATATATTCCCGAAATTGAAATGCCACTGTGGGTTATTTTTGCCGCAGCATCAGCTATGGGTCTTGGAACTTTCTTTGGCGGCTACAAAGTAATCAAAACTCTAGGTGTCAAAGTTGCAAGACTTAGACCATATCAGGGGTTTGCAGCTGAAACCGGCGGTGGTCTCATGTTAGCTATTTTTGCCTACTTTGGAATTCCTGCAAGTACTACCCATGCAATCACAGGCTCAATTATGGGTGCCGGAGCTGCAAGAAGAAAACGAGCCGTCAGATGGAAAGTTGGAAAACAGATAGTCTATGCCTGGGTTATCACCATCCCAGGTGCTGCTGCTTTTGGCATTGCATTTACTTATCTAATTGACTTGTTTGTGGTGTCTTGATTTTTATTTCACTCTAAACCTGCCAAGTCATTAAATGGATATTCTTGCATTAATCCAAGCGAATCTTTTAACACCGATTGTGTTGTTTTTTATTCTGGGAATAGTAGCTGCCAGAATAAAGTCTGATCTAAAAATCCCTGAATCTATTTCGGAATTTTTACCAATCTATCTCTTAGCTGCAATAGGGCTGCATGGAGGAATAGAAATGAGAACAACTGGATTGCAAAGTATACTTGTTCCTATGTTTGTGGCAATTGCATTATCTCTTGTAATGACATTATACCATTATCAAATCTTAAGACGCTTAGGAAAATTCAACATATTTGATTCGTATGCACTTGCTTCAACATATGGTGCTGTAGGTGCTGTTACATTTTCTGTTGGCCTGTCTTTTTTGAGAAATCAAAACATCGAATCAGAAGGATATATAGCTGCAATACTTGCAGTACTAGAACCCCTTGCATTCATACTTGCAATATTTTTGACAAATATGGCAGTTTCAAAGCAAATGAAAGCAAAAAAAGAATCTATTGTAAAAAATGAAATGAATCATTCAAGAACTGATGAAGAATTTGGAATGCCTCTAGAACAAAATAAAACTAAACTGTTTACAGTTCTTCGAGAATCCATTACAGGAAAAGCAATAGTCATACTATTGGGAAGTATATTCATCGGATACGCTATAGGTGAGCATGGTTTTGAGCCAATAAAACTAGTGTTTGAGGATATGTTCATTGCAGCAATTGTTGTGTTTCTGATAGAAATGGGGATAATAGCTGGCCAACGGCTTGATGATATTAGAAAAGGTGGCGTGTTTCTTATCGGATTTGCATTTGCAATGCCAACAATTAATGGATTGATAGGAGTTGTAGTTGCAACTTTTCTAGATATTAGCATAGGAGGTGCTGTGATGTATGGCTTATTGTTTGCTAGTGCGTCTTTTATTGCGGCCCCTGCTGTGCTAAGACACACTATACCTCAAGCAAAACCTAGTCTTTACATAACATCTGCGCTCGGTATAACTTTTCCATATATTATCATAATATTATTGCCAGTAATGCTTACTGTTTCTACATTTCTTCACAATTTTGATGGATCGATAGACTTATTCAACTTTCTAGGAGTTAATGTTTAATGAAACTATATCCTGTTAAACTTTTGACAATAACGTGTGAGATATTAGCACAAAAGGAAATCATTGGAATACTAAAAAAACACGATATTACCGGATATACTACTTATGAAGTAGATGGAAACGGTGCGAAAGGATTACGGGGACAAGGATTCAAAAATGAAAAAAATATCAAAGTTGAAGTGGTATTAAGAGAAGAAAAACTTCAAGATATAGTAGAAGAGGTATCTAGAACGATGTTTTCAAACTTTGCAATCATTCTTTATGTTAGTGATGTTAGTGTGGTTAGAACAGAAAAGTTCGTTTAACAGCATGAATCATCACATAAACTTGGAATTTTTTTGCTAGCCTTTGTAACATTTGTAATTAAATTAGACAATTGTAAATTTGCAATTTTATACATCATCTTTTTTCCCTCTGCCCTTGATGTTACAATACCGCATCGTTTCAACGTCTTAAGATGGTGCGACACTAAGGGTTGATCTTTTTTCAAATTATTAACAAAATCACTAACACACAATTCTTTTTTCTTTTCTAATAATTCGAGGATTTCAAAACGCGTATCATCACATATGCATTTGAGAAGGTTTACCCCTTTCATATCAATCTAAATTTATATAAATCTACATTTATATGAATTTTATGCAACAAAAAATCCTATTTGTGTGCGTAGAGAATGCAGGAAGAAGCCAGATTGCAGAGGCATTTTTCCAAAAATACAGTCCATCGCAATTTCAAGCTATTAGCGCAGGAACTAGCCCCGCAAAAAATCTTAACCCTTTAGTGGTTGAGGCCATGAAAGAAGTAGGAATTACACTTTCTCAAAAACCAAAATTATTGTCTTCTGATATGATTGATGACTCTTTTCGTACAATAAACATGGGGTGTATGGACAAAGAATCGTGTCCCGCACTTTTTGTAAAAGATATTCCCGATTGGGAAATCCCAGATCCAAAAGGAAAATCCCTAAATGAAGTAAGACAGATTCGTGATGATATTGAAACACGCGTCAAACAACTGATACAATCACTTGAGGATATTTGATTGAATTCAAATCTTAAAATTTTTGTTGTTGAATTAATTGGTACTTTTGTTTTGGTTGTTTTAGCAACTGGAACTGTAGTGTATGCAGAACAAACTAATCTGTCATGGGGATTAGAATTAGCTGCAGTTGGTCCTTTCTTAGCGTTAATTTTTGGCGTTTATTCTTTTAAAAATATCTCAATGGCTCACTTTAACCCTGCTGTAACAATTGGCTATTATATTACTGGGCATATATCAAAAATTCAGATTGTTTATTATTTTGCAGCTGAATTGCTTGGTGCGTTTCTAGGTTCATTGTTTGTTTTGATGTTTATAGGCACTGATGCAAATTTGGGTGCAAATGTACCTAATTATGATTACCCGATAACTGCTATCATTCCAGTTGAAATTTTAGCAAGTGGGTTATTGATGGCTGTGATTTTTACAGTTGTTTTTACAAAAGGGCTACACGGATTTAGTGGCATTGCAATTGGAGGAATTGTAGGTTTGGATATTTTCTTCTTTTCTTTTATCTCTGGGGCATCAATGAATCCTGCACGTGCATTGGCACCTGCTGTACTGTCTGGATATGTTTCAGATCTTTGGCTGTATTGGACTGCGCCATTTGTAGGAACAATTATTGTGGCTTTTCTATTTCGAAAGGCTTTCAAGAATCAGATTCAAAATCAAGCCTAGATTCAAGATTTTTCGTTCTGAATGGGATTATTTACGAATAATAATGACAAATTTTATGCCTATGGTATTGTCTAAATCAAAGAAGCTATTCACAGAGGCAAAAAAAGTCATTCCTTCTGGAGTCAATAGCCCCGTTAGATACTTTGAACCATATCCTTTCTTTGTCAAAAAATCAAATGGTAGCCATATTTGGAATGCTGATGGAAAACAATTGATTGATTTTTGTAATGGTTATGGTGCCTTGTTGTTAGGTCATAGAAAAAAAGAGATAATTTCTGCAGTATCTAAACAACTGAAACAGGGCACTCTGTTTTGTACACCTACAGAACAAGAAATTACTCTCTCTAAACTAATTGTAAAGAATTACCCTTCAATTGATCAGGTACGACTAGTAAATACTGGCAGTGAAGCTACCATGACAGCTATCCGATTAGCTAGAGGTTATACAAAGAAAAATAAAATTATAAAATTTGAGGGCTGTTATCACGGTGCGCATGATTCCGTTCTTGTAAAAGCAGGCTCTGGTTCAGCTCACCAAGGCATATCGGTGTCTGAAGGAGGTCTCAAAGAAGTATCAAAACACACTCTGGTAGCAAAATATAATGACATAGAAAGTGTACAGGAAATTATCAAAAAAAATAATGATATTGCCGGTGTTATTATTGAACCAATAATTGCTAACATGGGATTAATTTTACCAGAGAAAAATTTTCTAAAACAACTCCGAAAAATTACAAAACAAAATAACATACAACTAATTTTTGACGAAGTAGTTACAGGTTTTAGAATTTCACCAGGTGGGGCACAGCAGTATTTTGGAATCAAACCTGATTTAACAACTATGGCAAAAGCATTAGGAAATGGATTTGCAATAGCTGCTGTAGGCGGAAAAAAACAACTAATGGAACAATTACCACCAAATGGAAAAGTGTACCAAGCAAGTACTTTTGCAGGAAACCCAATATCTGTAAGTGCAGCTATAGCATCTATTCAAACAATTAACAAACTAAAAAACAAACTGTACTCCAAACTTGAAAGATATTGTGCATTATTTGCAAGAGAGTTAGATGACATTGCAACAGATTACAAAATTCCACATCAAATCAACTTTACATCATCAATGATGCAGATATTTTTCACTAATTCTCCTGTGATTGATTATGATAGCTCTATGAGAGCAGATGCAAAAAAATTCAAAAAAATGTTTAACGTATTACTAAAGAAGGGCGTATTTATTGCACCCTCTCAATTTGAAGTTGTTTTCTTTTCAAATGCTCATTCCAACACTGACCTTAACAAGACACTTGACGCCTATAGAGAGGCTCTAAAAACGGTGAAGAATTGAAGTATCTTATTGGAACCCGTGGAAGCCAACTGTCTTTGGCTCAAACACAATGGGTAATAGATGATCTAAAAAAAGCAAACCCTGACTGTGATTACGAAATTGTTACTATAACTACTAAGGGTGATACGGATGCAAGGCCTTTGTATACAATAGATCAAAAAGGAATCTTTGAAAAAGAGATAGACAAAGCAGTAATTGAAAAAAAAGTCCACTTTGCAGTTCACAGTTTAAAGGATGTTCCCTCTGATCTTCCAGAAGAATTAGTATTGGCATGTGTTCCTAAAAGGGAAAAACCAAACGATGTTTTGATTTCAAAGGACGGAAGTGATCTTGGATCACTAAAAAAAGGATCCATTGTTGGAACTAGTAGTTTACGACGTGCAGTCCAAATTTCAAGAATACGCCCTGATCTTAATGTAAAACCAATTCGTGGTAATATAGAAACTCGCATAAACAAGACTAAAACAGATTATGATGCAGTTGTTTTAGCCCAAGCAGGAATTGGCCGAGTTGGATTAGATGTCAAGTATTCAGTTTTATCTACTGATGACTTTTCACCCTCTCCTGGTCAAGGTGCTCTTGCCATTGTAGCACGCAAAGATGATACTGATACAATATCTATGTTAAAAAAAATTGAAGATGCTGATTCCAGGTTGGAAACTGAAGCAGAACGAGCGCTTTCTAGAATTGTAGATTCTGGATGCCGATTTCCAATAGGTGCATATGCTAAAGCAAATGGAGAATCAATCAAACTAAAAGTTAGTGCATTTTCTGTTGATGGATCTGAATCCATCAATGTAGAGCAAGTAGGAGAAAAATCCGATCCTGTATCAATTGGGCATTTAGCAGGAGAACAACTAATCCAAAAAGGAGTAAGTAAACTTGCATTAAATTGGAGAGAAAAAGTAGAAGAGTGGAACAAAAAATGACAGGGAAGGTATATCTTGTTTGAGAAGTAACAGGAGATTCAAAACTTATAACTATGAGGGCAGTTGAGTTAATTCAAAAATCAGACGCTGTTTTGTATGATAGA
>CAYWRD010000082.1:0-6057 GCA_964460675.1 uncultured Nitrosopumilaceae archaeon | reverse complement strand
GCATCACTCGTTGAGGCAGCCCGGGGACCGTGTGCGGTTGCGGGAGGGGGGGTCCGTACCCGGCCCCCCGGGGGGCGGGCGCGCCGGAACCCGCGGTCAGCTCCCCGGAGCGACCGCGGCACGCCGGGCGGCGGCCGCCTCGAGGCCGGCCACGACCCGGGCCACGGCGACGTCCATGCGAGCCTCCAGGGTCTCGAGGCGGACGGTCGCCACCCGGACCGCCGGAGCGGCGACGCCCGCGTCGGCGTCCAGGGAGACCATCGGGACGGAAGCGTGCGTGGAGCCGTCGGCGCACGGCTCGCCGGGACCACGGAGCTCGAGATCGACGGTGGGGACCGCCGCCCCGCCCCACAGGGCGTCCAGCGCCGGATCCGCCTCGGCCTCCGCGGCGGAGATGTCGGCGTCGGCCTCGACGGCCAGCACCGTCACGACCGCCACCATCCCCAGGGCGCACGCGCCGACCAGCGCAGGCCGGAGGGTGGCGCTCCACCCGAAGTCGGGCTCGCGCTCCTCCGCTCGGACGGGGAGCGCCGTCCAGCCGTCCCCGTGCCGATTGGCCTCCCGGAGGGCCTCCTTCACGCGCTCCCGCTGCCGCAGGTAGGTGCTGCCTTCTCGCCGCGACAGCGCGGCGAGCAGCGCCAGCGCCACCAGGTTCACGATCACGAGCTCCCACATCTTCGCCTCCCGACCTCGCAGATTCCGTCTCGTCGCGTCCGGGGTCCGGCGGTCGCGGGACCGCCGCCCCGGTCGTCCCTACGGGAGGGGCCCGGCGCCCGTTTCACCCCGATTCCCCGCCGCGTGCTACCCTGTGACGGTGGAAGCCGGGGGATGGTTGTACGGACCGTCCGGCGGTCGGCGTACGGCTCGCGCAGGGATCGGCCCGGCCGTGGATAGACCCTTCGAAACCCGGAGAGGATCGCCGAACCTCAGCCCAAAACCGGGTCGGCACTGCCGGCGGCCAGCCAACGCTCCAGGCGGGATCGCGCATAGCCGTACGCCGCGTCCACCAGCCGCTCGCCCTGGGAGAAATCCAGGGCGTACACGTGCTCGCCCAGGTCCGGCTGCAGCAGGAGCATGCTTTCGCTCTCCTCGAGCGCCGCCTCCTTACGGCGCATGGTGCAGTCGGCGGCGATGCCGAAGGCGCGACCCATGACGTCCCCGATCGAGGTCGCGGGGTCGCCACACCGGTCGCACGTCCGACAGTTCACGGCGACCACGCGCGTGGCCCCGAGCCTCCTGGCGACCTCCACCGGGAGGTTGTCCCCCAGGGAGCCGTCGATGTGGGGCACGCCCCCGTGCCCGGGAACCGGCGGAAGCAGTCCGGGGATGGCGGTGCTGGCGCGGACCGCGCCGATCAACGGACCTTCGCTCCACACGCACGCCTCTCCGGCGGAGAGATGCGTCGTCACCACGTGCAGCGGGATCTCCAGCTCCTTCAGGCGGGCGTCGGGAAGGGTCCGCTCCAGGAAGTCGCGGTACCGCGCCCCGCTGAACAGGCTCTCGGCGCGGAGGCCCTTCCAGAGCAGGGACCAGTTGAAGGCGAAGAGATCTCCCCGCTGGAGCTCCCGCCAGCCCTCGACCATCTGATCCACGGGCCGGCCGGCGGCGATCAGGGCCCCGTTCAGCGCCCCTACGCTGGCCCCGACGATCAGATCCGGCCGGAGCCCTAGCTCCCGCATCGCACGCCAGCACCCCACCTGCAGCGCGCCCTTCGATCCGCCTCCGCCCAGGACGAGAGCCAGGCCTCCCTCACGGTGGTCCGCGTCTCCAGCTTCCATGGCTCCCCGCTCGCCGTCGTACCCCGAACTCCACTCTCGGCCTCGCTCCGGCAACCTCCCCGCGAGGCACCTTCGACAGGAGAACGGCGCGGGGACGGGGTCGGTTCCGCGCCGTCGCGAACGGCCGTCAGGAGGCCGCCCGGGCCAGGCTGCGGTAGATCGTCTCCAGCCAGCGGGACGTGGAGATGAAGCCCTGCCCCCAGCTCTCCCAGCGCTCGGGCAGGCCGGCCGCCTGGATCTCCTCCAGGCTCCGCCCGGCCTGCATCCTCCGGCGGACGATCTCCGTCGTCTCGACCAGCATGGCGTGGAAGTCACGGAGCCCCTCGACGTCGGTCAGGCCGCCGTGGCCGGGGACCACGGCCGCGTCCTCCGCGACGGTCTCGAGCACGCGCTCCACGTTGCGCGTGTAGCCCTGGACCGAGCCTCCGCTGGCCAGGTCCACGAAGGGGAACCGGCCGGCGAACATCTGGTCCCCCATGTGCACCACGTTCGACGCCGGGAAGTAGACCACCGCGTCCCCGTCGGTGTGTCCCCGGGGCAGGTGCTCCACCCGGATCTCTTCGCCGTTGAAGTGGATCGAGACGCCCTCGTCGAAGGTGATCACCGGGAGGGCGTGCTCGGGGAGGGCGGGGGTGGTGTCGCTGCCGGAGACCTGGGGCGAGGCCAGCCGGAGACGCACGTTCCGGTGCGCCACGACCGGGGCTTCCCGCCCGAACACCTTGTTGCCGTCCGTGTGGTCGTGGTGCCAGTGGGTGTTGAGCACGTAGCTGACCCCGCCGTTCCCCAGGGAGTCCACGGCGGCGCGGATCTTTGGCGCCAGCGGCGCGAACTGGTCGTCCACCAGCAGGGTGCCGTCCTCTCCCACCGAGGCGCCGATGTTGCCGCCCCGGCCCCGGAGCATGTAGACGCTTCCCGACACGTGGGTCACCTCGATCCGGACCTCCTCGCCCCCCTCCTGGGCCGCCGACGGCGCCGCGCCCAGGACGGAGCCCAGGGCGAGGAGGGCCAGGCCGGGGAGGCCGAGGACGCGGGGGAGGGCGGTGACGCGGGAGGCGGCGGCGTGCCGGGCGTCGGCGCGGCCGGGCCGACGGGCCTCTCTCCCCGGTCCCTCGCGGCCGACGTCGGCCTTCGGGGGCCAGCCGGCGTCGTCCCTGGCCGGGAGCCCTCCGGCGTCGTCCCGGTGCCAGCGGATCTTGATCGAAATCATGCCGTCTCCTCTGCAGGGGTGGACCTGACCTCCCGTGACGGTTCCGCCGCGCCCCCCGCCCGCGCAAGGCGTCGGACCGCCACGGGGAGCAGGAAGAGCACGGTGACGAGCGCCAGGCCCCACGCGTTCGCCCCCAGGAGCGACGCGTAGGTCCCCTCCCCCACCGCCAGGCCCCGCGGCACCCATCCCGCCGCCTCGGCCACCCCCACGGCCAGGCCGGACCAGAAGGCCAGGTGGAAGGACGCCGGCGGCGCCCGCAGGACCAGACCCAGCACGAAGACCGGCGCCAGGCCGATCACCATCGTGCCGCTGATCGTCGTAGCCTGGAGGATCCTGGCGCCGAAGAACAGCGGCAGGTTTCCCACCACCGCCGCCCCGACCATCACCCACCGACCGGCGCCGAGGCCGCGCCGGGCGCTCCCGACGGCGCCGCCGGCGAGGGAGACGTCCCGCCCGCCGACGAGGGAACCGTCCCCGCTCCCGGGGGCCCCATCCGTTTCCCCCGTCGGCCCCGTCGCTCCCGACAGGATCTCCCGTCCGTCGAGGTCCACGGCCTTGGCGATGGACGAGAAGGTAGAGTCCAGCGTCGAGCCGGCGGAGGTGAGCATGACGACGTTCACCAGGAGGAGGGCCCCGGCGCCCAGCGAGGCGGCCACCGCCCGGGGCGCGTCGTCCTCGAAGGGCAGCCCCTGGAGATGGGCGGGAATCCCGATGCCGCCGAAGGCGACGATGGCCGCGAACCCCAGTCCGCCGGCCAGGAGGAAGGCCCGGATCGTCGTCCGCGGATCGGACAGGAACCCACGGTCGGTGAGCACCGGATCGTGGAACGGGTAGCTCAGCGCCTGGAGGACGGCCACCAGGAGGAGGTCCATCCCTCCCGCCAGCGTCCACTCTCCGGTCGCCAGGATCGACGACGCCGCATCCCGGGCGCCTCCGGTGCCGACGGCCGGAAGCCCGACGGCGACGACGGCCGCCAGGAAGAGGGCAAAGAGCCCGGCCTGGACGGCGTCGGTGAAGATGGAGCTCCGGAGGCCCCCCTTCAGCGTGTAGAACATCGTCAGGGCGGTGAACGCCAGGGCGGCCGCGTAAAAGGCCGTCGAGCCCCGGGGTCCGAAGTAGCTCGCCACCACGGCCGTGTTGCTCCAGATCTCGTTGTAGAGTCGGATGAGGAGGGCGAGCAGGAAGGCGCCGGCCGCGGCTCGCCCGTAGCGGCCCCTCACCCAGGACGGGAGCGAGCGTGCGCCGAACCGGGTGCGGAGGAGGACGATGACGACGCCGGCCACGGGGATCGAGAGCCAGTAGGCCCCGTACGCCACGGCGCCGGGCAGCCCGAAGCTGCCCGCCAGGTTGGCCGCGTTCGTCACCGACTTCGCGAAGATCCACGAGATGAACACGGTGGCGAACAGGAGGAGCGTGCCGGGGGAGCGGCCCTCCCGGTCCCGGCCCCCGTAGAACCCCGACGCCTCCCGGGAGGAGGGCGCCAGGAGGAAGAAGGCGACCCCGTAGCCGGCGAGGAGGAGCCACGGGAGGACGCCCTGGATCGTCGAGGCCGACATCAAAAACGAAGGAAGAGGACGGCGTTCAGGCTCCGATCCAGCCGGGCCGAACCGGCGACGGCGGGATTCCGGCCCTCCGATCCCTCTCCCTCGCCGGCCGACGCCGTGTGCGCCGCCCGCCGCCAATCGTCGTACTCGAGGAGCACTGAGACGCCCGGGGCCAGGTCGACCGTGAGCCCAGGCTGGTGGATGTGATCGGTGAAGCCGGCGTCGGCGTAGGTGGCGACGCTGTAGTTGTAGCGCAGGGCGAGAGAGCCGAACTCCGCCTGGAGGCCCACGAGCCCATAATCTGCCCTGCTGCCGGCCACGCCCGTCGACGCCTCGCCCGGGTCCTCGACCGAGCGTCGGGTCCACTCCCCGTAGGCGACCAGGGAACCCCAGGCAGCTTCGAGGTCGATCGCCAGGTGATCCAGGCGGATCGTCCTCTCGCCGCCGCCGGGGCTCACGACTTCCGTCCCGGGCTCGAGCTCGGCGCGTTCGAAGAGCCCGGAGACTCCCACCCGCACCCGCAGCGGCCAATCCGCGAGTCGGGCCGCAGGCAATCCGAGGTGGACACCGAGAGCACCTCCGCGCTCGCTCGTGCCCTCCCGGCCCTCCAGGTCACGTCCCCCGAGGGCCCCATTCACCCGGTCGCTGTCCAGCAGCAGTTGGCCGTGCAGAGCGAGCCGCGCCGACCCGGTCCCCAGCGGCAGGCCCAGTTCTCCCTCCAGTCCGAACTCGGGATCCAGCTTGAGCCCGTCGAAGTAGTGGACGTTGCCGAAGAAGGACCCGTCCCAGAAACGGCCGAGCCGCTGGTAGATCTTGCCGGCGCGAAGGGCCCCCTCCATCGACCGCCCTCCGCTCCCGACCTCCCCGCCGATCTCCGGTCGCCACGATACCCAGGCCTCCTGGATCCAGACGTTGGAGGGGAAGAAGTCTCGCAGCTTCGTGTCACGCCACCTGCCCTGAACGTGGATCCGAAACGGGCCCTGGCGGCGATCGAGATCGAGGTAGAGCGCGTAGATCTCCGTCTTCATCTGGACCCCCTCGAGGTCCAGTGGAGCGTACTGGTAGAGGTAGATTCCCCCGGAGAGACCCAGCTCGCCGGCAACGCTCTCCCCGGGTTCGGCGTCGTCCTGCGCTGCCGCGGGAGAGGAGAGCAGCGCCAGGGCGACGAACAGCATGGAGCGATTCAACTGTCCTCCCCGGCGTCGTAGGGCTCGATCGGATCGTGCGGCCAGTCGGGCTCCAGGCGCACGCCCAGCCCCTCCGTCGTCCGGTTCACGAAATTGTAGTACGCGGTCACCTCGGCCGCGTGCAGGATCGCCTCGTCGCTCCATCCCTCTTCCCTCAGGGCGACGACGTCGGCCTCGTCCACCTCGCCGGGCCGCCGTGTGAGCCGCTCGGCGTACTCCAGCAGGGCGCGGAGACGGCTCGGTAGCCCCGCCCTCCGCCAGTCGCCCGCCAGGATCTCCGGCAGGTTCTCCGGCCACGGTCCCTGCGATCCGTCCACGAGCTCACGGAGCGCCGCCCCGTG
>CAYWRD010000081.1:0-6164 GCA_964460675.1 uncultured Nitrosopumilaceae archaeon | reverse complement strand
AATATTTTTTGACAACTTTAGTTCTGAGTTTCTTTAATTTTTGTACTTGGTTATATCACTACTTGTAAAAAATTAAATCGTCTTCTGTGTTGATTTTCATTAATGGCAAAGATTGCAATCATAACTGGAAGCACAAAAGGTATTGGAAAAGATATTGCATATACGCTTGCAAAGGATGGATATAATGTAGTAATTAATTCAAGAAATCAAAAAGACACAGAAAAAACAGCCAAGGAAATATCTGAAAATACAAATGCTACAGTAATAGGAATTGCAGCAAATGTAAGTGATGTTTCTGCTGTAGAACAAATGATTAAGAAAACTTTGGATGAATTTGGGCAGATAGATGTTTTAGTAAACAATGCAGGAGTGCTTGTAGTCAAGACTGTCCTTGAAACAACTGAAAAAGAATGGGATGATCTTTTAGATACAAATCTCAAAGGAGTTTTTGTTTGTACCAAAGCTGTACTGCCACAAATGATCTCGCAAAATTCTGGTTGTATTGTGAATATAAGCTCGGGTGCAGGAAAGAGTGGGTTCTCAGAACTTTCTGCATATTGTTCAAGCAAGTTTGGTGTGGTGGGATTTGCCGAAAGTTTGGCAGAAGAAGTCTCTCAGAATGATATTCGAGTTGTAACAATTTGCCCTGGAGCAGTTGCTACAGATATGCAAAAACAATTCATGAGTGAAGATGAATTTCATTCAAGAAAAGATTCCATGATTCAACCTCATGAGGTATCTCAAAAAGTTATGGATGCAATAAATGGCAAATTCCAAACAGGGAGTTCTGTAAGTGTCTGATTGTTAGATTGAATAGATCGCAGTAAAAATCCTAAAAATTTTGAAAATTGAAAATTTTGTGCTCAATTAACTTTACATTAATATACTCAATTTTAATTTCAACCATCATCTCATGAAGTCTGTCCAGAAAATTTTTGATGAAACAATACAAACAGACCACAAAGTTATCACAGAAGAATTATCAAAATCTATTCTCAAAACTTATGGAGTCAAAGTACCTGGGTATGCATTGGTCACTTCTGAAAAAGAAGCTGCAACTCAAGCAAAGAAAATAGGTTTTCCATTAGTAATGAAAGTAGTATCGCCACAAATTTTACACAAGACAGATGTTGGTGGCGTAAAAGTTGGATTAGACAATGTAGAGGATGTTAAAAAAACATTCAAAGACATGCATGGGAGATTATCAAAAAAGAAAGGTGTCGATGTTAAAGGAATTCTTTTGGAAAAGATGGTTCCAAAAGGCGTAGAATTAATCGTAGGTATTCAAAATGACTCTCAGTTTGGCCCTGTAATTATGGTGGGTCTTGGAGGAATTATGACTGAAGTTATGAAAGATGTTGCATTTAGAATGCTTCCCATAACAACATCTGATGCAAAATCCATGCTAAATGAACTCAAAGGATCAAAATTACTAAAAGGATTCAGAGGAAGCGACCCAATCGATATTAACATGGTTGCAAAAATGCTAGTTCAGATTGGAAAACTTGGAGTTGAAAATGCTGATTACATTAACAGTATTGACTTCAACCCCGTAGTAGTATATCCAAAGTCTCACTATGTAGTTGATGCAAAAATTATACTAAATAAAGAAAAGAAGAAAAACTCAATCTCCAAGGAAAAACCAAACAAGGAATTTATGGAGACATTCTTTACTCCAAAATCTGTTGCACTAGTTGGTGCATCATCAAGTAAAGGAAAGATTGGAAACTCTATCTTAGACAGTCTTGTAAATTATGATTACAAAGGAAAAGTATACCCAATTAATCCAAAAGCAGATAAAATATTTGGACAAAAATGTTATCCTTCTGTTGCAGACATTCCAGGTAACGTAGACTTGGTAGTTGTCTCAGTAGATTTGTCTATTACACCACCTGTCCTTGAAGATTGTGCCAAGAAAGGAATTCACAATGTCGTGATTGTTTCAGGCGGTGGTAAAGAACTAGGTGGAAAACGTGCCGAGTATGAAGCTGAAGTAAAGCGCCTATCTGAAAAACACAAGATTAGAATTATTGGTCCAAACTGTATCGGAATGTTCAATGCAGCCAACCGTCTTGACTGTGCATTCCAAGGACAAGAAAGAATGCTTCGCTCCAAATTGGGCGATGTTGCATTTTTCTCACAAAGTGGAACCATGGGCATTAGTATGCTAGAGAGTGCAGACGTGTTTGGTCTGTCTAAGATGATTAGCTTTGGTAACCGTTCTGATGTTGATGAGGCAGACATGATATGGTATGCTGCAAATGATCCTCAAACAAAGGTAATTGGATTGTATGTTGAAGGATTCGGTGATGGACGAAAATTCATCAATACTGCTAAACGAGTAATGAAAGAAAAGAAAAAACCAATAGTAATTTGGAAAAGTGGAAGAACAGAACTTGGTGCAAAACAAGCTGCATCACATACTGGTTCTCTTGGTGGTTCAAATGCAATTATTATGGGCGCATTCAAGCAGGCAGGAATTATTTCAGTAGATAGTTATCAAGAATTAGTTGGAGTCTTAAAGGCACTAGCATGGCAGCCTCCTGCAAAAGGAAATCGTGTTGGTATGACTAGTAACGGTGCAGGTCCAATGATTGGTGCAATTGATCAATTAGAAAGATTAGGATTAACGATAGGAAAATTATCTCCAAAGATTGTCAAAAAAATGAAAGAGTACTTTCCGCCAGCAGTTCCTATTCACAATGGAAATCCAGCTGATGTAGGTGGTGGTGCAACTGCAGATGATTATAGATTTGTTATTCAACAATTCATGGATGACAAAAATGTTGACATGGCAATGCCATGGTTTGTGTTCCAAGATGATCCGCTAGAAGAAACAATTGTAGATCATCTAGCTGAATTCAAAAAGAAAGGAAAGAAACCGCTTTTAGTTGGATGTAATGGTGGACCATACACTGAGAAGATGATAAAACGAGTTGAGAAACATCAGGTACCAGTTTACCAAGACCTTAGAACTTGGGTAGCAGCTGCATCTGCATTAGCTCAATGGGGCAAAACTCGCGGAAAATAGATAACATTTAAGTCAAGCATAAATTCGCAAAATTACATGTCACTAGTAACCACATCTACTTCTGATGGCATTTGTACTGTCAAAATCAATAGACCTGAAAAACTCAATGCTATGAATATTGATGTTGCAAAAGAACTAGTCACTACTTTTGAAACCCTTGGAAAAGATGAAAACGTCAAAGTAATCATCCTTACAGGTGAAGGTGAAAAGGCATTCTCTGCAGGAGCAGACATTGAATACATGTCAAAAATTTCACCAGATGAGTCAGTTGAATACGCAAAACTAGGACAACTAGTTACTTCAACGATTGAACTTGTCAGACAACCAACAATTGCTGCTGTAAATGGGTTTGCTCTAGGTGGTGGTTGTGAAGTTGCAATGTCTTGTGATATTAGATTGGCAGCAGATACTGCCAAATTAGGTCAGCCAGAAGTTACAATCGGTATTCCTCCAGGATGGGGTGGAACACAAAGATTGATGAGAATTGTGGGAATAGCAAAGGCAAAAGAACTTGTCTATACTGGAAAAATGATTAAAGCTGAGGAAGCAAAAGAGATTGGTTTAGTAAATGCAGTCTTTCCACTTGCTTCTCTCCAAGAAGAGGCACTAAAGATGGCTCAACAAATCGCCAAAAACTCTACAATGGGAGTTCAGATGTCCAAAGTTGCAGTTAACAAGGGAAGAAATGCTGATCTTGATACTGGACTTTCAATAGAATTGTTGGCTTGGAGAAATTGCTTTACTCATGAAGATAGAGAAACACGAATGAAAGAGTTCGTAAACAAATCAAAAAAGTAAGCTAATCCCAATACTCTACTTTTTCTAATTAATTTTTAGTAAAAATCTAATTGCAATATTTGCAAAACTCAAACCCTGAACTTTTTACATTTTCTTCTGTGTCAGGAGTAAAGTATTTTCGATTTTCCATCTTGATGTCGTAAATATCACATTCTGTTTTCATATTGGCTAAGTTATGAGCAACTTTCTTTTCTGCATCTCCTAAATAACCTGGCATGACTCACAATGGACTGTAGGTCCATATAATGATATAGATTAACTACTTGTTATCATTAAAAAATTAAATCAGTTGCAGGAATGTATAACCCAGTATTTTTACATTTCTCGGAACTGTTTTTTTATCAGTATTATTCATAGTACATATTGAAAATTGCTGTTGTTTATAACAAAAAGACGATTACTGAAAGTGACGTCATCAATGTTATGGGTATGGTTACAAAAGAGCATTATTCAGAAAAGGCAATTGAACGTGTTGCAAAGGCACTAGAAAAGGGTGGACATTCTGTTAAGCTGATTGAAGGAAACATGCAGGCAATCAATGAGATGAGAGAGTTTATGCCGAAGGTTTTGAGCGGAGAAAGACCAGGAATGGTCTTTAACATGGCTTATGGTATACAGGGTCAAAATCGCTACACACATGTTCCTGCAATGTTGGAGATGCTAGGCGTTCCATATGTGGGCTCTGGACCAGAAGCACATGCGGTGGTTCAAGATAAGGTTATGACAAAGATTGTTTTACAAAAACACAATTTACCTACTCCAAAGTTTTGGCTCTTTACTACACCAGATGATGAATTCGATGATATGGAATTTCCAGTAATTGTAAAACCAAAACTTGAATCTACTTCAATGGGAATGCAAGTAGTCTATAATTGGAATGATCTAAGACCTGCTGTAGCAGAACAGATTGAAAAATTTGAACAAGAAATTTTAGTTGAACAATTTATTCCTGGACGAGAATTTGCAGTTGGGATCATTGGTAATGGAAGCCACATGCAAATTTTGCCTATCGTGGAAATTGATCTAAAAGATCCCAACAAAATACAAGACAAATCTGATAAAACAAAGAAAGGAGGTGCTGACAAAGTTTGTCCAGCTCCACTATCTGAAAATGAAACAAAAGAACTGCAAAAATTATGTTCACTAGCATACAAAAAACTCGGAATTTATGACTATTCTAGAGTAGATATTAGAATGGATGAGAAAGGCAATTTTTACATTCTTGAATTAAATTCTATGGCAAGCTTGGGAGTAGGTGGTTCTTTGTACTATGCAGCAAAGACTGCTGGATATACTTACGAAGGTTTGATTAACAAAATTTTAGATGTTGCTGCAGAACGATACTTTGGCCAATCACTTGTTAGTGAAAAGTCCGAAGTTGTAGATAAGAAAAGGCCACTCAAAGTTGTTCTAAGAAGTTATCTTCGTAGTCATCAAACAACAATTGAAAAACTCCTAGAACAACTTGTAAACATTAACTCTAGTGTAACTAATACAGACGAAGTCAACAAAATAGGAAACCTTCTATCAAAACGACTTCTTCATTTAGGATTCAAGACGGAAATTCATCATGAATTTGATGTTGGAAACCACCTGTACCTTCAAAATCATAATTCAGAACAAAATGATGTCTTGCTGGTTAGTCATTTAGATACTTCATACACGAATAGAGATTTTTCACGCTACGCAAGAGACGGAAACAAACTTTTTGGCTCTGGAATAAGTGACAGTAAAGCCGGGCTTGCATCTTTAGTTTCATCATTGCAGGCATTACGATTTGCAAGAAATCTCAAGAAAATCAAAATTGGAATTCTTTTAACTTCTGATGATAGCTTAGGCGGAAAACATGCAAAAAAACTCGTTGAGGATTATTCTAAAAAGTCAAAATTTGTAATTGATTTAAAATGTGGCAGTTCTGATGGAGGGATTGCTACTTCGTGTTCTGGTTATACAAGATATAATATTGATATGTCACACATGCACGATCGTTCAGGAATCAAAGACGTTATACCAAATATGTGCAAAAAAGTGCTTGACTGGAAAAAAATGTCTCATAAATTTGCTGATGCAAGAACATTAATCTATAATTTTTCATGTGCTACTTCGCTTGGACGTTCTCCTGATTTTGGACGACTTGAATTAGAATCCAGATATAGAGAAGAAGATCAAGGAAAACAATTAGACAAAAAATTACGAACTATTGCAAAGAAAAAAGATGAAGTCAAATTAGATGTTCATGTTCATAGAGACGTTACAAGACCTCCTGTCTTAAGCAATAAGGAGACTGAGGCATTCTATGGGGAAGTAGAAAAACTTGCAAAATCTGCTGAAATTA
>CAYWRD010000080.1:0-6182 GCA_964460675.1 uncultured Nitrosopumilaceae archaeon | reverse complement strand
GTTTATTGGAGTAAATCTACTGGGAACACCTGCACCAAAATCATTAACTACTCCATCTATTCTTTCATTCACTACATATAGATCAATTTTACTTGCAAGAAAAATTCGTACTGACTCATTGATTCCTTCAACTGTTGCATTTTGAATTAATTCCTGTCTTTGTTTTTTTGAACCAAAATCAGCAGTATAGATTTTTTGAGTAATTTCATCTAGCTTTTGGTTTTTGTAATTCCAGTACGAGGGATCGTTAAATCCAGGCATGTTTGAAAACCAAGGCGAATACATCTGACCTAATCCGATTGAATCATATCTTACAAAAGCAGATCTTCCCCAACCCTCAGTATATAGACTCCATTTCATTTCTGCAGGATCAGAACCATAAACTACTACAAACGCTTTGTTCAAATCTCCAAAATCTTTCTTTACTGTAAAACCTATGCTTTCTAACTCTGATGCTAAAATCTCTCCAATTGATTTTCTTACAGGGTCATCACTACGAATAAAAATTGAGATTTCTATTGGCTGGTTGTTTTTCATCCATTGCCCATCTATTTTTTTTGCACCTGTATCAGCTAAGGCTTTACCTATAATCTCATTGGCAAGTGCAGGATTATATCTAAAATTAAACGATTCTAGTTTTTCAATAACGGAAAGATATTCGGGATCAAGTGGACTATAATATGATATCATTGGGGCTCCATATCCGCCCATAAGTTCATTTACAATTAATTTTCTGTCTACTAGATAATTTAGTGCATACCTGATCTCTCTTATGGAGAAAGGGTTGAATTTTTCAGCTTCTGCAGGGTTTACTAGAATGCTATATGATCCACCTGTAGACTCGTATACATTCAATCCCTTTCTTGTTTCAAAATTTTCAAGCCTATCTGCTGTAATTCTGTAATAATACGCATCTAAATTCCCATTTCTTACTTCTTCTAGTGCAGTGTTTTCATCTAAGTATTGAATAAATTTCACGTTTTCAAAAAATGTTGCAGATTCTGCAAATGATGCTCCTACAAAAAAATTAGTAATTATTAAAGCTAGTATCATAACTAGCAGATATCTCATAAAATCGATTCTAGATGCTTGTAATAAAATGTATTTCAAAATAACCACTAGTTAATTGCTGCTAAAACCTATAACATGTAAATGAACCATAGTGGTCAAATGACAATCACACAAAAAATGCTAATTCGGGGTTTACAGGGTATTATCCCAGGAGAAATTTCTTCTGAAGATTTTTCAGCTGTTACGAATTTTGATAAAAATGATTCAATTCAAATTCTAAATGAGTTTTCAAAACATGGAATTGGAATTAAAATAAATAACAAGTTTGAATTTAATTCAAGCGATAGACTAAAGGCTGGTTTGTTATTGTTGGAACAGGGGGCATTACTTGATGATGTTGCACTTTCTCTTGACTGGAAAAATTTTGAAGGTTTAGTACGAGAGATCCTTAACGAAAAAAATTTTGCTACTATTCAAAATCTTATTCTGACAAAACCACGAATGGAAATAGATGTGGTCGGAATTAGATTGGGTGTTGCAATGTTAATTGATTGCAAGCATTGGAAGTATTCTTCTCACTCTGCCTTAAAAAATGCAGTTGAAAAACAAATCCAAAGAACTAAGCATTATGTTTCTAAGACTCAGGGAGCTATGGCAATACCTGTTATTGTTACATTGTATGCAGATAAAGTGGATTTCATAAATAAAGTACCTATTGTGCCTATTTTCCAGTTTTCTTCTTTTGTGGATGAGTTTTATGGTAACCTAGATCAAATGGCCTCTATAGAAAAAGACTAGAAAGAAACAATGCTACAGAACCAATCATGAATACTTTGACTAGTTTAAGAGAATTGTCTAGTGCTTTTGAATAATCTTCAAAGATTTTTGGACCCATTATTTTTACCTCTGATTTGTTTTCAAGAATTTGAAATTTTGCTGAACTGATTTTATTTTGAGCATCTTTAGCGATATTTAACAGCCAATTTGTTATGGTTTCAACATTGGTTTTTGAACCAAAGGGATAGTATCCGGTTTTTGTTCTAACCTTTACTGGTGCATAATGTGTGTCTGAAGTACATATCTCTAATAATGTCTGTCCTTTTTTTTCAAAATTCTTTACGATTTCTTCTCTGATGCCATTTTCCATGTTGTTTGCATCTACCCATGCAATAAAGTATTTTTTACCATTAATTTCTAAACAAACAATCCCTAATCCCCCCATTCCTAGATCCTCTGCCCATAAGTTCATGTTTTTGGAATTAGCGTATCCTATCTCTATTGGGTATTCTTCTTTTGTCACTAGGGTGTCAAGACATGACTTTGCTGCTTTTAACATGTCTTCTCCATCTATTTTTGAAATTTCTTCGCCCATTGCATTATGACAATCAACAATCATCACTCTTTCAAATTTCCTGTTTTTTGCAAATTGCTCAATTTCGGTTTTGATGTAGCTTGGAATGTCTTCCATACCGTATGGTGATAATGAAAGAAATAGCAAAGCATTTCTTCCAAATAATAGTCCTATGACCCTAGATTTGTTAATTTGTACATTTACAGGCTCAGTACAAGTAACTCCTTCTTGTTTTATTTCAGTTCTGTCAATTGTTTTGAGATAGTTCTCCACTTCATTTTTTGAGGGAATGTTAAGCGCATGATCAGAAATACTGTGCATTACCATTGCGTTATAGTCAAGTTTCTGGTAAATCAAATATGGGATATTACTACCCCCTATTGGATGGTATGGTCCAGGATGTACTTCGGGAAGGACCATACTGAATTCTGAATCTTTTTCTTTCGTTTGGAATCTTATTTGTGATGTGGAAACATTTGTTTTTTTAGATTGCTGTTCAATAATTTGTTCGATTTCTGAAAAATCATTTTTTTGTGAACCTAGATATGCTTGAATTAATTTATGAGTACTTTTTATTTGCGGTCTTCCTGCTCTATCAGTAAGAATAGACCATATTGTGGCAATGCCCATAAAACTAAGACCATAAGCCAGTGTTTTCATATTAATCAGTGATTCATACCATAAATCACTTGGAATTAGTATTAGAAACATTGTAAGCGGCTGTACAAAACAAATTGCCCAAGCTTTTGCTAAGTTTGCACCTAAAACAGTTGTATATATTCCAATTCTAAAACTGGCAAACAAAAACATTCCTTCTGCAATGAAAAATAATGATGGCTCTTTACCAAAAGTAGAACTAACTAACAAACCGACAAGTATAGTTAACAACCAAATTATGTTTCCAAACAAAGACGAGTGTAGAGATTTTGAATATTCTTTGTTTTTGATATATCGAGAGTCTATAAACTGAGTAATGAGTAAAACTGCAACCATGGCTGGAATTATAAAATAAAATTCTTGAGACTTTAGATATCCAACATATGTCGTTATTGTAATTACTGCAGCAATTACAATTGACACACCTAATGAAAAATAATGTGATGATGGATTGATTAATGTTAATGAATATCTACCATGTATTCTTGATACATCGTCCGAAGATTTTTCCATATTATTCTCCTAAACAAGGAAAATATCAATTGCCCATGAAATTGCAATAAGGCTAATTGGAATCGAAACTACAATCTTTGGATCCATTCTGAATCCTTTTGTTTCATCTTCAAAAAACCTCATCAAACCTCCGCTGGATGCTGGAAGTGGGGCTCCTTTCTTTTTACTACTCATGGTTAGCTTTCAAAGCCTGATTTTTTACTTAAAAACTTTATTGTCGGTTCTTTATTTTTTGAATGGTTTCTATGAGTGAATTTATTGATTTTAGTATATTTTGCTGCTTTTCATGATCTTTTTCAACCTCTAATTCCTTAGATAATGATTCTAATTTTTTTTCTAATAGTCCTAATGTTGAAGTACTTTCTGGTTCTTTTTTTTGCTCCTTAATCTGAGGCTCTTTTCCACAATTTACACAAAGAGCATGTCCGTCCTTCATCACTCTTACACCTGTACAATATGGGCAGGGTTCTTTCAGTAATGTTGCTCCCTTCAACAGCATTTCAACTGCTTTTTTTGTAAGATCTTTTTTCATTATCTACCAATATTATAGTAAAAATCCCAATATAATTTTCTAAAATACTCAGACAAGGCTTAATAGTCCCTGAGATGGAGACTGTCTGAACGAATGGCAGTAATTTGTAATACTTGTGGCCTTCCTGAAGATCTATGTGCTTGTGGTGAACTAGCAAAAGATAGTACTAAAATCATTATTAGATTAGAAACAAGAAGATTTAGAAAAAAAGGCACCATGATTGAAGGCTTAGATCCTAAACTGAACGATTTAGATGCCGTTGCCAAAGAACTCAAAAACAAATATGCTTGCGGAGGCACTGCAAAAGAAGGTTATATTTTCTTACAAGGAGACCACAGAGATACTATCAAAGACGCTTTGGTGAATTTAGGCTTTCCAGAATCTAGTATAGAATTACACTAGGCAAAAATTGGAAGGTCCAAACAAAATCCTTCAAGGATTAGGAATTCCTCATTCTGCTTTACTCTCTATTGTATTTGGGATGATGATAATGTCATTTCCAATAGGAGCTTATGTTGTATTCAATACAGAAATTGGAAATGAAATAAATTTTGAGTATCCTCTCGACAGTTTGAATTTATTTGCAGCAGGAATAAGCTTTCAGATTCCCTTTGATTTTGTTTTAGGGGATGTGTTTGTTTTACTTTGGTCATTTTATGCTGTACTTTTTGGAGTTGCCATGTTAGGTCCTCACAACGGTTTTATCAAAAGCTTAACACATACTCTTTCTTTTGGTAAAATAAATACAAATTCAAACTATATGTTTGCAATTATCACTTGGTTCTCAATTTTAGTTGTAGTTTCTGGTACAATTAATTTAATTCAAGAGGGATTGGATGTAGTTATAGTTGCACCTGAAATTGAAAATAATCTGATCCAGTTTTACACCATAACTCTTGCACCAATAACTGAGGAAATAGGTTTTAGGGTTTTTCTTATAGGATTGCCGCTTTTTGCAATTTATTCATACAAAAGTTCTTGGAGATATTTTTTCAAATCTTTATGGCATCCGGAAAGACATCTTCATGTTTATGATAAACGAAAAGTAATTTCGCTTATAGTAGCTGTCGCTATATTTTTTGGCCTTGCACATTTGATAATGGGTGAACCTTGGAGTGATGGAAAATTCTTACAAGCTACTGCAAGTGGGATTATTTTAGGTTGGGTGTATTTTAGATTTGGTTTGATTTCGGCAATTTTAATTCATTGGGCAACAAATTATTTTGTTTATTCTTATGCCCACTTAATTTCCCAAATCAATGAAATTACAATTCAAGATGCATTTACACACTCGTTATTTGGAACAATGGAGTTAATTCTAATTGCTGCTGGGGTCTTGTCAATACTAATTCTATTGATACAACGTCTTTATTCTAATCCAAAGCAGTTAGAGGCTTAATTCACTCTACAATTTTTTTTAATTTTTCTAAAAAATGTGGTTTTTCATTTTGTTGTAATATTATGCTCAGATCTTCTAAATCATCTACGTCCCACATTATTCTTTTAACAAAGACCAATGCTACATTTCCAGTATGTTTTTTTGCGATTTTCATGTGATTTCTGTAACTATCATCATCATAATGTGTCTTCATTAAATCAATTGGCATTCTTACCAATGCATTAGTTCCATCAAATTTTCGTGATGGTACAATAATAGCAAAATTAGGGGGAGAGTGAAATTTGAGCATAAAATCAATGTCTTGTGTTTTGATGTATGGTATGTCTTGGGGTAAAACTACTGATGCATCAAAATTGTTTTTTAACAAATATTCGTCAGCTAAGGCCACAGCTGAATTGACACCTTCTTCTTTTTCGTCTATTATGGTTGCAACTTGATATTTTTTACAAAGTTTCAAGGCCTCTTCATCTTTAGTTACTACAATAACTTGTTGAATTTGCGGCGAGATTGATAATGTATATAGGATTTCTTCCAGCATTAACTTACAAAGATTAATTCGTTTTTCTTGATTGAGTTGGAGTCTAGTCTTTGCTTTAGAAAATGTCTTTACTGGAATGACAGCAGCTATTTTCAACCTAGATGCGAACTTGTTTAAGAATAAAAGAAGCTAAGGCATTTTCAGCTTGTTTTGTTTTCATTGTGATTTTTGTTTCATATAC
>CAYWRD010000079.1:0-6223 GCA_964460675.1 uncultured Nitrosopumilaceae archaeon | reverse complement strand
CTACTTTTAAGAATTCAAGCCCAAAAGCTAAAGGCTCTTTTGCATGTCTTTTCATTTCTATTCCTTCCTTTAAGGAACCCTTTATTTTTTCAACTAGTTGATCAAGATCAACTTCGGTTCCAGTTGGAAGAATTTTTGTAACAAACAATAATTGTGCCATTTTTTAAGGCCCCTGAAAATTACATGAAGAACAAGTGTATGTTCTTGCTGATTCTCTGCAACTCTCGCATCTCCAAACTAGAACTTCGCCACAGTTTGGGCAATTGAATTTTACACATTTATCATTAGGCATAATTGGTCTATGACAGCAACTACATGATGGTAATGAAATTGTAGAAGACATGTTTCGATTTTTCTTCAAACATCATTTATACCTTCCTTAGAGTTTGTGCTCACTATTCAGCCTAGGATTTTCTTAATTTCATTGCCTAATAGGGCTTGGGCAGTTTTTAGTGATCGTTTGATACCAAGTAATTTTACTATGGAACCAGTATGAAAATCAAAATCATCTTTCTCTGAAATCTCTTTTAATATTTCTGGGGTAACTGATTCAAATAATTTGTTTATTGTTTGATTGTCTAGCCTTTCTAAAATTTTTCTTGCAAATACTTGACGTTCGAACTCCTTTCCAAATTTTTCAGACCACTTGCTTTGATACTCTTTCAAGTCACTTTCATTTCCTGATTCTAAAAATTTTGAAATAGCTTTTCCTGCTAATATTCCACCCATCCCACTGGAGTAAATACCTCCAGCTGTAGTTGGTTTTGCTTGTCCTGCTGCATCCCCAACAATTATTTTTTTACCGTCAATGAAATTATCAATTGGGCCTTTGATCCAAATTGGAGCAAAAATTTTTCTAATTGTAGAATATTCTCCTCTTTCTTCTAGAAATTGTTCTAATACATCAGATGAATTAATCCCTCTTCCTGCAACTCCTACTTTGCCTCTGCCTTCTCCAGAAGGAATTATCCATGCAAAAAACCCAGGATATTTTTCGTGATTAAAATAAACTTCTACTTTTCCTTTTTTGATCCAATTCGCATAAACTTCATACTGTGCAGATAAAATGATGCCTGTACGGTCTTTTTGAATTAATGATGATACTCCTCTTGCATCAACAAATAATTTGCAATCAATTCTTTCTTCTTTTGTTCTTATGCCAGTGTCTGTAATGCCCTGAAAACTAACTCTTACTTTGATCTTTGCACCATTTTTTTGTGCTTGATGAGCTATTTGTTTGTCTAATTCCCTTCTACTAATTTCTACTACTTTTTGTTTTTTGGAATTTATCGTAAAACTATCTCCATTTGGTGCATGAATGGTTGCAGATTCAACGAAGTGATCAAAAGTTTTTCCCAGAGGTACTACCCCTAATTCCTGCAATGCCATTAAACTTACCAAACCTCCACAATGTTCAGGAGTACCTATTTCGTAATCTTCCTCAATAACCAATACTGAAAAACCCTTTTCGGATATCTCTCGTGCACATAGTAATCCTGCAATACTTCCTCCAGCAATTACTACGTCATATTTCATGAAGTTTCTTTATTTGGCAATTATTTATTTGAATAATTTATCCGAATCTTATATACAAATAAAATCAAAATAAACACTTTCAAAAGTTTTTCACTAGGTGGTTTAACTGATAGTATGGACTTGAAACAAGTGATAGTGGTACGAACTGATTTAGCTATGGGTAAAGGAAAAATTGCAGCACAGGTAGGACATGCATGTGTTTTGGGAGCAGAACATGTTAGAAAGTCTCATCCTGAATGGTTTGAACAATGGTGGAATGGTCAAGAAAAAGTAGTAGTCAAAGTTACTGGAATTAAAGAACTTCAAGAAGTAAAAAGAGGAGCCATCGATTTGAACATTCCTTGGTCAGAAGTAACTGATGCTGGCCATACTCAAATTGCACCAGGAACTGTCACTTGTATTTCAGTTGGACCTGCACCAGAAAATCTTGTTGACAAAATAACTGGACATCTAAAATTACTTTGAATTATTTCATAGAAGAGATATAACATGGGAAAATTCATTCCCATCTGTGAAAAAGAAGACAAAAGGAATCATCATGTTTGCTTTTTTGGGAGGAATAATGGTAACTTCTGGTGTTGTTATCGCTATACCTGGTCTTGACCCTGATACTGATACTAATGAAATGACTACAACTGGTACACCTGCAGACAATTTTCCAGACGCACAACGTGCACAATTCTGTGGAACAACTGCACCCAAATCAACTCCGTACGTATCTGAATACGAACTGCCTACTCCGTGTACTCAACCATTAGGTATTACAACAAGTGCTGATGGCAGCGTATGGGTAGCACAATCAAACACTGGTAAAATTGCAAAATTTGACCCTACAAACGAATCTTTTATCGAGTTTGATAACCCTTCTTGGCCTGTAAATGGACGTTCAATGATGTGGGGTATGGATTATTCTCCTGACGGTACAATCTGGTTTACTGATGAGGCCTATGACTCTATTTGGAAATTTTCTATCTTGGATGAAACTTATCAGAGATTACAATATCCATCTGAAGGTGATTCATTACCTCAAAGACTAGAAATTTCAGGCTCACAAATTATTGTAAATGATTTTACTGGTAACAAATTAACAATTTTAGATCCTACTCAATCCGATGAAGGTTTGGTTTCTATTTCAATTCCATCTGAGGTCACATCTGCAGTTACTGCTGACTTTGCAGTAGACTCCGAAAACAATGTTTGGTACACTAATTGGGTTTACCAACAAAGTGGTGTTCTTGTAAAATTTGATCAAGATGAATTTCTAAAATCTGGTCAAGTAAGAGACAACAGTTTTTCTGAAGCGTTTCTACTCCCTTCCTCATTAAGCACTCCAAATGGGGCCGTAGCTGATAGTAATGGTGATATTTGGTTAGCAGATACTTCGAGTTCTTTTATCTTCAAATTTGATTCAGACAATGAAGAATTTATTCAATATACTACTTCGGTTCCTTATCCAAGTTCCTTTGGTAATTATTCTGGAATAATCAAATCTCCTATATCTAGACCTTATTGGATTGACATTACTGATGATGAGAAAGTTGTTTTTAATGAACAAACTGGAAATAGAATAGGTGTATTAGATCCTAAATCAGAATCATTAATTGAATATAACATACCATCACAGAATCCTTTCTGGGGAGATTGTGGTGAAGATCCTAATTGTGGATTGGCCCAGGTGTTTGACTTCACAATAGCAGATGAAAAAATATGGTTTTCAGAATGGGTTGAAAACAATATTGGTGTAATTGACACTTCAAAAGAACTTCCATTTGATATTGAACTAAAACAAAATTCAGTTTCTCTAGCTACGGGAAATTCCATTACTGTAGTTTATGACATTATTCCTAAAACCGACGATGAGATTTTTCCTGTTTTTCTGAATTTTGCTGACCCTCATGATTTCATTGAGATAGAACCTGCCCAAAAATACTCAGACATTTTCAGTCTAGATGCTGGTGAGACAAAACAAATTCAGATTACTGTTAGTGCAGATGAGTCTTCTATTCCAGGAAATTACAAATTACTTGTAGGAGCTCAAACTGAAGATGTTGCTATAAGCAAATTCATAACATTAGAAATTACTCCATAAAAATATGAATAATATTCCTGATTTGGATTCTCAAATAGGAATTACAGAATATAGTACAACATTCAATGGTATAGGAGGAAGAATTAGGGTAAACGTTGATGATTTTGAAGTAAATGAATTACTTTCCAAAAAAAAGCAAAGTGCAATTAAACAAAATGAAGGTTATGCTGTTTACAAATTAAAAAAGAAAAATATTGATACTAATCATGCTTTATCTGATTTTTTTAAAAAGAAAGGCATACGACTCAAAGCCCTTGGCTTAAAAGATGCATATGCTGTAACTGAACAATATGTATGCTCTATGAATAAAGGAAAATCGATAGAATCTTTTTCTACTGAAAAATATTCCATTACTAAAATTGGTTCTGTTAAAAAACCACTTTCAAAGAAAGATATGATAGGCAATCATTTTAAAATAAAAATTACAGATTGCAAACCTGGGCTTTCTGATTTTGATGAACAAAACCGTCTGTTGAATTTTTTTGGTTACCAGAGATTTGGATCAAAAAGACCAGTAACACATCTGATTGGCAAGGCTGTGCTTCAACAAGATTTTGATAAAGTACTTGATTTGATTCTGTCTTTTACGTCTCCCTTTGATTCTAAAGAAAACACCGAAATCCGCCAAAAGCTATCTGATAGAAGTAATTTCAGTTCTCTTTTTGATATGATTCCTCGACAAATGGATATTGAACGTCTAGTTGTAAAGGAAATGCTAGATTCTGGGGATGTTGTCAAGGCATTCAAATCCATTCCTCTTTCATTACGCCGATTCTATATTCAGGCCTACCAATCATTTCTGTTTAACATGACATTAAGCTCTGCATATCGTAATGGAGAAGATTTGTTTGAATCTCAATCTGGAGATGTTTGCTATGATCTTAAAGGAATTTTAGGAAAATTTGTCAAAGGACTAGATCAAATACTTGCAATACCTGTAGTCGGCTATTCTTATTATAAAAAAACAAGATTTGATTATTATATTTCGAAAATTTTGAAAGATGAAGAAATTCAACCCAAGAATTTTTTCATAAAAGAAATGCAAGAAATTAGTAATGAAGGTGGATTCAGACAATCTTCGATCACATGCAATGATTTTTCTACAAAAAACAATACTGTTGAATTTACTCTCTCCAGAGGATCTTTTGCTACTATGGTTTTACGAGAGATTATGAAACCAAGTGACCCTATATCTGCAGGGTTTTAATCTAGCGTATGATGATTTTCAAATATTACTTTGTCGTAATCTAATTGATTTGGAAAAGGCCTTTATTCTGATTAGTTGCGATGTAGGAGAAGAGCAATCTTTGTATGAACAACTAGGAAATATTCCAGAAATTAAAAGTCGGTTAATTACCTACGGGGATTATGATCTTGTTGCAGAATTTCAAACCGATACTCCAAATCAAATGGATGAAATAATTACTAATAAAATAAGAAAGATTGAAAAAATTCGAAGTACAATCACTCTACGTGTTATTTTTTAAATTTTACAAACAATAATGATAAGCCGACTATTACTATGATTACCCCTGTAATGGCAATCTGTATTCCGTATGAAATCCAATCAGGATTTGAATACATAAACGAGTTTTGAGGCCCTATTACTGACTGTCCTTGAAGGTGAAATACAATACCTGCTACTAGAATCACTGCCCCTGCCAAAATTATTGGCTTTGAACCCTTCATGGTTACATTTCCTACCGTGTATTAAAAAGGGTAAAGAGAATTGATAATTTGACCAAATCATTTTTTGATTTTGTCTTTAATCTAATCTCTTAAACAATATCAGATGTATAATTGGGAATTTGAGTCTGAATCACGTGGTCCTAAAAATCTCAACCTTATACTGTTTGGAATATCTGCAATACTTGCAATTGTACTTTTTTTAGTGTTTTACCCACAAATTGATGCTATCAATCAAGAATCTCCGATTTTGATTAACATTATGTTTATTCCTGCAATGGCAATAGGATTTCTTTATGGTATGAGAATTACTGAAAAGGCAGTAAGGCCTACTGAAATACGAAGTCCAATTAAACGTTCAATTGTTAAAATTTTCTTGTTTTTCTTTGTAATAGGAGGTTTGTTTAGTTCTGTAAACTTTGCCATAAATGGTGGGAGTATCATGCCTGACTTTGCATTGCTTGACAAAGGTTTGCTACCTTGGATCGAGTCTTTTATCAAGGAAAATGGTGGTGCAACATTTCTAATAATTTCTAGTATTACCTTGATGGCAGCAGCTACTAAAAGAATAGTAGGAATGAATTCAGGAATTCTAAATAGAATAGTTGCATTTGTTGGAACTTTTATTTTCTTTTCGATGTTGGCTCTGAGTTTTTCTGATTCTGATCCTACATTTTCAGGAGTTTTCCTCTATACTTTCTACCAGGCAGGTATTGTAGGTGGTGCATTTTTTGCAATGAATAGACTGACAAAAAACCTAAACACTTGGGAAGATTTCCATAACGGTTATTGGTAATTATTTACAATTTTCTGAATAAACTCCAGAAATTTCTGTGTTTATTCTATCACAATATTTGAGGCAATCCTCCGTAGAGAAATCGTTTGCTTTGCATTCTTTAAAGTGTGAAGTGT
>CAYWRD010000078.1:0-6295 GCA_964460675.1 uncultured Nitrosopumilaceae archaeon | reverse complement strand
ACTGACAATCCCAAATACGAAGAAAAATCCCAGGCATAATTAGAACAAGCACTCAAAGGCAAATTTGTTACATGCAATGTGCAGTATCGCGATAAAAAAACAGATGCACTAGTCTGCAATGTTTTTCTTCAAAATCCGCCAGAAGGATTCTAGAATATACTCTATATACTGTAATGATGCAAACTATCATACCTTGGCTCTACTAGACAAGAAAATTTTTGCAGGAGGCATTGCAATGCTTGCAGTAGGAATTGCACTCACATCTGTAATATCATCTACTATGCCTGTAGGGCATGCAGGAATGACTGAAGAAGAGGCACTAGAGCTTGAGCTTCAGCAGCAAGAAAGCCAAGATTACAACACACTTGCTGGAATTTTGATAGGAGTTGGCTTTTTGCTGGTACTGATTAGCTTTGGTACCAGAAGGAAAAGACGAGGCGGTGCCAAAAAAGAGACAAAAAAACCAGCCACTAGCTAGTTTTTCAAACTTTTTTTATTGTAATTTGCCGTATCAGAATTATTGATTCATGCAGAAATTAGCATATATCCTATCGGTACTGGAGATACTAGCGGTAGTTTCTACATTGCAAAGGCAGTAGAGTCAATCAAAGACATGAAAAACATCAGATACGAAATCAATCCAATGGGAACAATTCTAGAATCAGACAGTATTGATGCAATCTATGAAGCATCAAAAAAAATGATGACAGTAGTTCATAATTTAGGTGTGAATCGAGTCGAAGTTATTCTCAAAATAGATTCAAGAAATGACAAGCAAGGAAAAATGGAAGACAAGCTAGAATCAATTAAAAAGCATCTGAGTAATAATTAGAATTTTTTGATAATGTTGAATTTTGTGTCTCTTTGAGCTGGAACTCTATCAATTGCTTTTACCATAGTTGCAAGCTCATTTACTGAAGAATCAGTTGGCTTTCCTGCAGCACGGTAAATTTCTTCAGAAAATGCAGTGCCTACCAAGTCATTTCCACCATTAGAGAGTGCAACTTGGGCAAGTTTCTTTCCCAGAGCTACCCAGTATACTGAAATGTTGTTGAGGGTATTAGCTAGCATCAGTCTTGTCAGTGCAATTACTCGCAAATCATACACTGAAGAGCATTCTTGTGTAACTTGGTCTTGTTGTTCTAGTTCGGTATTATCCAAACTAAACTTTAATGGAATAAATGTCAAAAATCCTCCAGTCTTTTTTTGCAGTTCTCTTGTTTTGATTAAGTGATCTACGATGTGTTCTGGTTTTTCAATATGACCATAAAGCATTGTAATGTTTGATTTTATTCCAAGATTGTGAGCTTGCTCTATTGTGTCTAGCCATTCCTGACCTGTACATTTTCCACGAACTATCTTTCCTCTGATGTCAGGATGGAATAATTCAGCACCGCCTCCTGGCATTGTGTCTAATCCTGCATCTTTTAGTCGAGATAGAATTTCTTTTACTGAATTTTTAGTCAGTTTTGAGAGATAAAAAATCTCAGCTGCAGTAAATGCCTTGATGTTGAGTTGCGGATGATTCTTTTTGATGATTCGCATCATGTCTTCGTAATAGTCTAATTGCAAGCTTGGGTGGAATCCGCCAACAATATGGACCTCAGTAGCACCCATCTCTTTGGCTATTCCGACACGCTTTTCGATTTGCTCTGGAGTCAAGGTATAGGCATCGTCGGCTCCATCCTTTCTGTAAAAAGCGCACATCTGGCAGCTTGCAGCACAAAGGTTAGTGTAATTCATGTAGTAAGATGCAACAAAGCTGACAGTATCGCCAACTAGTCTTTTTCGAGTCATATCAGCTACTGCACCCAGAGTGTGCAAATTATCATAATTCATCAGCTCCATGCCATCATCATAGGACAGTTCTTCTCCTGCAATTGCCTTGTCAATTGCCTTAGAGGAGCCAATAAGCTGCTCGAGCATACCAAAAACCATACCTAACTGGATATATTCTTTGACTCAAAAGATAAGTAGGAAAAAAATCAACAACTACTATGGTACTGCCGCTAGTCGATGAAGACAAACCAAAATGTTACTTGTGTCACGAAGGATTTGAAAATATTGAAAAACTAAAAGAGCATCATTATTCAGCACACAAGGATTTTTTTGAGTATCATGAAAAACAACTAAAACGAGAACCTGCCCCAGGCGATGTTACTGTATTTTAGACTGTTTTGATTTTATTTCATTTAATAGATCTTGGGCCATCTCTTTGCTAATTTGTGCAAGATCGTATTCTTTATCAATTAATAGTGCTTTTTTGAAATGCTTCAAGGCATCTGATATTTGTCCTAGCTCCCCCAATGACAGGCCCTTGTACGCAATAGCCATCGCACAACGCTTGTCAAGTTTTAATGCTTCATCATAACATGCAATAGCATCATTGTATTTACCCAGTCCATGAAGTGCAGAGCCTTTGTTGAGTAGTGCATCTACATTGTCTGAAGATATTGTCAAGGCCTTATCATAACATTTTACTGCAGACTTTAGACGACCCATGTTTTGAAGAGTCACTCCTTTGTCAATTAATGCAAAAATGTTTTTTGGATCTTGTTTTATTGCAGAGTTGTATAGTTTTATTGCATCATCGTATCTGCCGTCTTCTACTAATTCATAGGCTGCAGTTAACATGTCTTTGATATTGCCCAACAGATTTGATAAGATTTTGTCAATAATATAGATTAACTAAAAGTCAACACCCGATCAAGTTTCGGATTCATAGATTTTATGGAACAGTATTTCAAAAAAACCACAGTACGCCAGTTAACAAGTTTTTGAATAATGTATGAAAATTTAAATGCATTTTTACCATATAGGAGTAGATTAGATTGGATAAAACCGACGAAAAAATTCTAAAAAACCTAATGGTAGATGGCAGATTATCAGCAAGGCAATTAGCATTAAAGTTAGGATTATCAACTGTTACGGTTTTATCTAGAATTAAAAAGTTGGAAAAAGAAAATATCATTACAGGATATACAGCCCTGATTAATCATGAAAAGCTAGGATATGATTTAACTGCAGTAATTGAAGTGGTTGGAAAAAAAGACAAACTAATAGAATTAGAAACAAAGCTTGCAAAAATAGAAAACGTTTGTGGCGTATACGACATTACTGGTAGCACAGATGTAATAATTATTGCCAAGTTTAAAAACAGAAACGAGGTAAGCGAGTTTGTAAAGGGGCTATATTCAATGCCATATATAGAAAATACAATAACTCACATAGCACTAAATACAATTAAAGAAGATTTTAGGCTGACGTAAACAAATGACAAAGATTTCATCAGTTATTTTGCTTATTTTTGTAGTGAGTCTTGTTGGCTCAGCACATGCACAAGATGAGCTAAACATGGAGCTTGTGGTAACAGATGAGCAAAGAATAGTTTTGTTTGCAGGATTCATCATTGCAGTGATTGCAATTTTTTTGTATCTTGCAAGAGACATAATATTTCAAAAGAAAACAGAGTACGACAAAGAAGATCTAGAATCAAAACGAAACAAAGACTATGAAAAATACCACTCAGATTGGTCTGATGATTACGAAGAATTTGGCTCACGTAGTTATGTAAAAGAAGAAAAAAAATTCAAAGAAGCATTAGGGGAAGGAACATTACCAGACTATTACAAGACTCTTGGAGTCCCACAAACTGCAACACCAAATGAAATCAAGACAAAATACCGTGAGCTTGCAAAAAAGCTTCATCCAGACAGAACAAAAAGCAATGAGACTGCAGAGAAAATGAGTGATATTAACAAAGCATACGAGGTATTATCTGACAAAGAGTTGCGGGAAAAATATGACAAATACTTTGATTTGTCTTAGTATTCGAATCTAACTATATTAAGCCCAAGTTCAATTTTCTCAGAATTATGCATGCTATTTGTCAGATGTGTAAAAATTGAGATTTGTGTTTGCTTTCCATCTATTGGCAGTGTAGTAATAATTTCAATTTCAGTAAAATCAGTGTTGGGGCCTAACATTGTATCAGATAATAACGGAATAATTGAAACATCGTAAATGGTTCCTTTGATTTTGTATGAGAATTTATCAGAAATGTAAACTCCTCCTCTACGAGTAGGCCTATCAACGGGGTTTTCTGATTTGTAAACTAAAACATCAGATAGCAAAATTGTTTTATCTTTTAGTTTTAGATTAAACTCCATCTTGTTTTGATTTGAATAATTTACTAGTTGCTCTGCAATTTCTTCATTAACTAACATGAATTTTCAAGTTTGCATTTTCTTTTGAATCTTTCTAGAATTATTGGAATATTGTTACAACTGTGTATTAATTTATGACATTCTTATGAAAATTCTATCATTTAAAAAATATGTTGAATCTACTAAAAATTTTAAAATTATATTCAAAAAGCAATCAAGAACGAATAGATTTTAAGATTAAACCTGAATTTTTGAATAAAAAATAGGTACATCTTTAAAAACGCCAAATTTGAAAAACAGTTGTTGCAGCAATTTGCAAATCCAGTAACATTAAGAAATGAAATACTGAGTTTATTGGTAGAAAGCGGAGTAGATGAAGATCATTTTACTGAAATGCTTGATTATACCATAGAATTGTTTGAAACCCAAGGTTTAGGAACTGACTATTATGGCTATCACAACATTCATCATGAATTAGAAGTAACTTATGTAGCTCTCCTTTCTGCAAATTCTGAAGAAAACAGAAAAGAGTTTACAGACTATGACATAAAGCATCTTTATGCTGCAGCTCTGTTTCATGACTTTGATCCACAAAAATCCGTAGACAAACCTCACGAAGAAAGTGTTTTAAAATTTCTCTCAATGGATAAGAAGCTAAGACAGTTACTTGATGCAGCCGGCTTAGATTTGGAATTAATCAAGGTGTTGATTTTGAGAACCACATATCCATGGATTGGCAAACTAAAAGATAATGCAGAATCGCAGATAAAGGAATGTTTTCATCGCTCACCTAGAACAAAAAATAATGAAGAGCTTCAAGAACACATTCTAAAGCTTGGTTGGTATCTATCAATAGTTGACAGAATTAGCGGTTATGCACTAGGTGATTTTACAAAGGCAATGGAGATGGCAAAAATGAACGCACATGCCCTTGCATGGAGTCCGTCTCTAATTGTCAGAAGTTCTGTTGCATATTTTGAGGAATTGTTAAACAAAGAAACAGACATGTGTCAAAGAGTTCTAAAATCGCTGCCAAAACATATGAGAAAGAATTTCTTTGATACGGTTTTGGCATTTATGAATCTCAGGCAACAAGAAATTTCTATTCATGCAAATTATACTTACAATAATCTGAAACTTGTTCCAAATATAGAAAAAATCCAAACAAGAGAAGATCCAGATTTCATTAAAACATTATGGGCAATTTATCAAGAACTTCCAAGGCCCCTACAGTTTGAAAAAGACTATTTTGAAGAATCAATCAAGAATCCAGAAATTATTCTCAATACTTTGAGGTTAAATGACTGTAATGGAGAAATAATTGGCTTTGCAAAGGGAGGACCTCTTGAATTATACCAGCTTAGACCAGAAATCAAAGATGAAAATTACGGATTATACAATACCGTATTTTTAGAACCGTTGGCTTTGAAGATGGGTTATTGGGGACTCAGGGGAGGAAGTGAGATGCGACATATGTTCATCATGCAGGCACATTCAAAGAAATTCAAATATCTGACAAGCTTTGCCCTACGTGATGTGATTAGAAGCAGAGTAGACAAAGAAGGCGCAGAGTTTGTTACACTGTTTGACCCAGAAAGATGGGATTATTACAGAATCAAACTCTAAGATTTTATGAAATCATCTGCGATTGAAAAGAATTTACAAAAATTAATTTCAGGTGATGTATATTCCCAAAAAGAAATTTTATCATTTTATTCTGTAGATGCAAGTTCTTACCAAATAAAACCAAAACTAGTTGTCGTTCCAAAAACAATCAAAGATGTAGTTTCTGTTGTAAAATTTGCAAAAAAAAATAATTTATCAGTTACAGTGAGAGGTGCAGGAACTGGCCTAGTTGGAAATTCTCTTAATTCTGGCATAATTTTAGATATGAAAAGTTTTGATTCACTAAAAATTTCTAATAATTACGCAACAGTAGAGCCTGGATTATCAAAAGGATTGTTTGATGAAAAATTAGCAAAAAAACTCAAGTTTTTTCCTCCAAATCCGTCTATTGGTCCATTTTGTGGAATTGGTGGGATGATTGGCAATAATGCAAGTGGGAGTAGGACACTAAAGTATGGAAGTATAATTGACAATCTCATTGAAATTACATTTGTAGACGGTAG
>CAYWRD010000077.1:0-6296 GCA_964460675.1 uncultured Nitrosopumilaceae archaeon | reverse complement strand
GAGTATTATTTGCCCGATAATTGTTTCAAGTGTAGGATAAATTCCAGTCATAGTAGCCATATTGATGTCCAGCCTAGGAACAGTTCCAATTAAACTAGTATATGGAAGTACATCTATGATTTGGAATTCCCTAATAGCATTTCCCAAAAAGGCAATTGACAAATATGCCCCTATACCCATCGTCATACCAAATAAAATGCGTAATGGTAATTTTCGTCCTAATTTTCGCATTACAAAATATAATGCGAAAAGAGACGCCAGACCTAATATGAACCCAAGACCAACATACATTTCCATATATTTGGCAAAACCAAACATCGCCTGATAAAACAATACTGTTTCAAAACCTTCACGATATACTGTGAAGAAAGCCAACATGACAAATACCATAACACTTCCTGTGGTGGTAGCTTGCCATACCTTGGCTTTAACAAACTCCATCCATTTTTTATGTTCTATTTTATTTAATATCCAAAAACTAACATAGAACAAAACCGCCGTAGCAGAAAGTGCTGCTATTGCTTCAATTAATTCTCTATTTGCACCGGAAATTTCTATAATATATGATGCGATAAACCAAGTTACAGCAGTTGCACCTATTGCGATAATTACCCCATAATGGATATACGGTTTGAATTTATTGTTTCGGGATGCTTCAAGATATGTCAATATTGCACCTAAAATCAAAACAGCTTCCAAACCCTCTCTAAAGATTATGGAAAATGATGCAGTAAATGCAATCCAAGGTGCTACTTCTCCAGTACCAGTTACTAATCGTTCAGATTCATCCAAGTTTCTGTTAATTTGGGTAGATACCTCTCGAACTTCACTAACAGGGGCACGTTCTTTAATGAGGTTTCTTAGTTCAGCAAACTGATATTCTACTTCTAATGTAAAATCAGGCGCAATAGGCCTAAGTGGAATTTCTACATATTCATAACTATCCAGATACGCAGTTCTGGCAGTAGCGTAAGCTGACTGATAATCTGCATTTTCATAATGGACAATCATTTCTTCTAAACTAGAACGAATGAAATCAATTTCATTTCTTACTTCAGATTGCTGTTCTTCTGTTGATTCCCCTCTATCTTTTAATTCCCTTTCTGTATTAGTAAATCCCTGAGGATTTTCTTCAAGATATGCCATTACTTTATCTTCTCCTTCGTTCAAATCAGGAATAATTGATTTTTCTACAAATGTACGTATGATTGTGGGATCTTGTTCATTAGCTATCATAGATCTTAATTCTTCTCTCATATCGATTTCAAGTGCATACATAAATTCTGCATCAACAATCTCTAATGCTGGTTCTAGATATTCAAAATTTTCCAGGTATGCTTCAATTGCAAGTTCTTCAGCTTTTTCATAATCGCCAGCATCTATAGATTCTAACATTTCGGAATAAAGTGTTCGTATTTTTTCATACAAGACACTTTGATCATGTACTAACGTCTCAGTTCCAAGAAGATCACGTTGTATTGCACTAACAAGGGTACCTACAGTTACAAAACTTTCTTTGTTATCAACTGCTTTTTCTATATCATTGAAAAAAGATTGCTGTTCTAGATCTAGCATTACTGTCAAGTCTGCATTTTCTTCAAAAAGTTGTTTTGATTTTTTAAATAATGATTTAGATATTTGATACGCAGCTTCATTTTCATCAGTTATAGCTATTGAATATTGTTCGTCAGCAACAGTTAACATATCTACAACAACTAAATCAGAATTCTCTTCAGAAATTCCATAGTCATTAAGCTGAGATAGTATTTCCTCAATAGCATTGATCGAATCATTTACAGAATCAGATTTAATGTTGGGGGGCAAATCCAACATGTTAATATGAATTTCATCAGTTAAATCAGGATTATATTCTCGAAGATTTACTAAATCCAGAGCAAAATGCTCTGAGGCAAATTTTACAGCATATTTTGCATTCTCGATATCATTTTCCTGAAGAAATGATTTTGAGGCCTCAAGTCCAGTTTTAGTTATTTTTATTGTTGAAAGGGGCGAATGCACAAAGCTTTGCTGACTGGATTCTAATGGTAATGATATCAAGAACATGGTAATAATAACAGGTAACAAAATTTTTTGAAAATTTCCTTTCATAGTCTGTAATGGAGACCCCAATTACTATGATATTAAGTACTGATTTATTCTAAAAATCTGGAATTAGTTTCATTTGTAATTGGTGATTTGTATATTCGGATTTATGCAAAATCAATCAAAAACAGATATCCAGGAAAGTTTAGTATCTTGGAATGATACTAAGTCTTGATTTTGCAGATACTGCAACAATTGAAATTATTGCTACTGCTAGAACCAAGGCTGCAATTGTGCCAAATTCTGGAATAACCTTACGAACCTCAGACATATCTGCCAATATCATATCAATTTGCGTATCTACTTGGGAAACAGGTGCATCGGATTGTATCATATTTCTAAGATCTTCTCTCATATCTGTTTCAATTTTGATCATTAATTCATGATCAATTTCACCAAGTGGTCCTTCTATGAATTCATAGTTATCAAGATAAGCCTCGCTGACTAGATTAAAAGCAGTTTGAGTATTACCGTTACGATACTCTTGTTTTGCCTGTTTTAATAGGCGTTCGATTTCATCAACGTATTGTATTGCATCAATTTCTACTGCTCCACCAGAATATTCCTGCAGTGATATTACATTGTTAAGACTTTTTCCAACCAAGATACTTACCTCGCTTGGGTCATCCTTGTTCATGATAATGTCATTTAATTTCTCAAAGTTTGTTTCCAGAGAAGCTGTATCGGAACTAGATAATTCCATAAAGTCTACCTTATTATCATTGAAAATCTCAATAGCCTTTGTTAAGAAAACTATGGTTTCATCATATTCTTCTTGATTAATTATTATGCCATCCTCTACGGCATCAGCATATTCAATATTTACTAGATTTAATCTGTCTTTAATTCCAGACAAAGCTAAACCTGTTTGTGATGTATCCCCTCCTTCATAATCACGAATGATTAATTCAACTTCTGCAGATATATGTTCTAATTCTTCTTTGATTTCAGATAATGGTTTTCCACTAACTGTGACTTGAATAACTTCTTCCATTTCATGTAATAATTCATTTGCAGTATCTGCTCCAAGTTTTTCAGCTACTGCAGGATGAAATGTTCTGTAATAATACAGACCCTCATATGCAAATTTCTTTGCACTCTTAAGATCATCATTTTCAAGTGCGGCTATAGCCTCTTCAATTTCTTCGAATGTTTTTAATTTGAATATTTGAAGAATTTCATTAGTAATGACAGGTCCGTTTTCACTCAATGTTGAAGAATTTTCTTTAATTTGCGATACTAAAACTTTGGATTCATAATCACCGCTTGAAATTTTAAATTTCTTTTCTAAAACATCATACCAATATAGAAAATCAGAAGCATTATTGTTTTCAATAGCCGCTTCCATCTTCATAAATGCAATTTTGTATATGGTTTTGTCAATTATCTGTCTGTTTAATGCTACTTGTTCTATATTTCCTGCCTCTAACATTTCAATAGAATTCGAAAATGCATTATTAATCAACGCATCACTTTCAGGATCTACAGATAATGCGGCATTTTCAAATACATTTTGGTATATTGTTTTTGCAGATTGTAAGTGAGCAATTGCATCTTTAAGATTTGTTGCCTTTTCAGCAGAGGATAATTCGGTTTTAATGGCTTGCCATTGTTCTCCAGCAGTAGCTCCAAATGAGACAGGGATGCTAGATACCATCAATACTGTTAATATTGAACATACTACGATTTTACTACTTACATTCAACGAAACTGTCTATTTACGAGTAGTATTATAATGATTAGTATGTTCCAAAGTTATAAAATAGTAAGTTAAAATAATCAAATTATAAATTAAATTGGAAAAAATTAGTTTGTAGATTCTTTATTTGGATATAGATGTAAAACTGGCTCCATGTCTTTCATTGTAATTTCGACCTTGCCAATTCTACTTTTGTACAATTTGATTTTTTTTCCTTCATTAGATATTACAAATTTATCTACTTCAATTAATGCAAGATCTTCTAGATTAGACAGTGTTTTGTAGACGGTGGAAAGTGAAATTTTTAGTTCAGATGCAATTTGCGTAGCATCTTTTGCGGCAGGTTTGATAGAAAATAAAACTGCTCTAGTACACACATTACTAAGTGATTCAATAATTTTTTGTGTGACATCAAATTCACTTAATTGTATAATATTCGGTTTGCTCAAATTATTCACTTGTTGGGTACTAAATCCAAAGTTGGTTCTGGTTTTTTTATACTGATATCTGCTTTAGAGATTCTGCTTTTGTATACTTTGAACTTTCTACCTTTGTCTGAAATCATCCATTTATCTACTTTGATCAAAGTCAACTCTTCAAGATCTGCTAATTTCTTATAGACTGAGCTTAATGGGATTTTCAATTTATCTGACAATTCTGCTGCAGTTTTACCATTTCTTATTATCGAAAAAAGTATGGCACGAGATTCGGCATCAGCTAATGCTTCAATTACTTTTTGAGTAATATCATATTTTTTTAATTGTGGTAAAGTTAGTCGTCTTCCCATCTAACATTATTTTTAGAGCAGGTTATTTAAACGACATGAATTCTCATTCTATAGATTTAGAATTAGTTATAGGTCTTCATTTGTTGATGTGGTTTAAAACGATTCCACAAATATCCTAGGAATAAACTAACAGATATCCAAAAGGAAGATACACCCACGACAGACATGATTCTGAACCCATTTACCAATTCAGCCGGTGCAGTAACTTCATCTGGGTTTGAAGGCATTGCAAAAAATATTGCAATAATAAATACAGAATAGCCAGTTATTGCAACTAAATTTCTTTTATTTTTAAATTTCCTTGATAATTTGTAGAACCCAAAAGCACCCAATCCAGATAGTGCAATAAAGGAAACATATAGAATTGAACGAAGAACAATGCTTTCTGGATCTCCAACCGTAGGAGGATTTGCAGGATATTTCAAAAACGGTATAAAGTATACGGTCAACCACATAACACCTCCGAGGACTAGTGCTTTTTTGATATCATTATTTCCTGGAAGGGAATTTCTAGATAATGCGTATATGATTCCAAACAAGGCACCAAATGAAGTCCCTAAAATAACACCAGCTAACATTTGCCCGCCTTTTTGCCAGATTCTATAACTTTCGTATTCTACCCAAAATGAAATAGTGTTTTCAGCTTCTCCGGATTCAAACATATTTTGATTTTCAATTCCAATTGCTTCATCTAAATATGGTTCAACTAATACCATGTTAGTACCGCCGTGAATAAGTCCTGCGACAGCACCAGATATTAAAACAATAACTAGAAAAATAGATGTTTTCATGAGATTAACTCCTAATGACAGGGAAATCCTGCAGCATGTCTCATGTCATGTGTTAACTCATGTATGTACAAATCTTCAAAAGCTTGTTCTCCGAGAACAGGACTGAATAAATGGCCTTGATCAAAGCCCACAACAAATAATCCTATAACAAAAATTGCAGCTAGGGCAATAATTGCTAATTTAGGAACATTATGTTTTGAAGAAGTTATCTGTCTTGATTGAGACATAACAAAGGACATTGATTAAATGTATTTAAGTTCTTGGACAAAACATCCAATTAATAAATAAGAGGCATTAACAAACACAACTTGAAAACAGAAATCAAAAGATTACAAAAAATCATAGCAAGAAAAGGCGCCAGTAAGACTTTGACTTTTAGTATGCCACATATTCTAAAAGCAATTCAATTATTATCAAAAGAAAGATTTGTAAGCAGAACTAAATTTTGTAAAGAACTTTACTTGGGAGAGGGGGCAGTCAAAACTCTCATACGACGTCTAAAAGAAGGAAATTTAGTCAACACCACTAAAGCAGGCACATATCTAACGCCTAATGGTAAGAAAATTGCAGGTTTTTTTGAAAAAACTATCCCATATGAATATCATATTCAAAGTTCTAAAACAGTAACTAAGAAACACAATCACGCCATACTGTTACGAGGGTATGCAAATTCAATAAAAACAGGAATAGAGCAGAGAGACTATGCCATTTTATACGGCTCCGAAGAATGTCTTACATTACTATACAAAAATGAGAATTTTATTTTTCCATCAGATGATAAAGAAGCATTATACGATGATGTGAAAACAAAGATGTTAATTAAAAAAAACCTACACCCCAAAGAAGGTGATGTAATCATAATATCTTCTTCAAGGGATTCCTTTGTTGCAGAAGTATCTGCAAAAAACTCAGCATT
>CAYWRD010000076.1:0-6443 GCA_964460675.1 uncultured Nitrosopumilaceae archaeon | reverse complement strand
TGAGATAAATCAAATGTTGGTGGTGTTGCATAGACTTCGGTGTTGCCACTTACGTACAGTGCTGGTATGTATCCAGAATGGTCAAGGTGTGCATGTGTGATGATTGCCGCATCAACATCTTTTGGCTTTACGTGCAATGGATATTGCGGCGGCTCTCTTTTGTGTGCAAACATCACTCCGTAATCTAGCAAAAGGTTTGTTCCATCGCAGTTTACTAAAAATCCTGATCGCCCAACTTCGTTGGCAGCTCCTAAAGTTTTTACATCCAAGGAATCAGTTGGATAAAGTTCTACCTTAAAACCTTCTCAAAACAAATTCAATCATTGCATGCGGTGTATAATCTTCAAAAGCTTTAATTAGTCTAAACTAAGATCCGGTTTACATGGGAAGAAGCTTTGAAGAATGGTTAAAACAACAAGATAAGTCTCTTGTCTCTAAAGTAAGAGCAGGCGATGAAGATAACAAACCACTTCTTAACCAAATTAACTGGATTTGGGTACAAAATCTTATGAATAAGAAAGCAGACCTGAATCCTTCATCAGCAGAATTACTTGACTGGGTAACCTCTGGTCAAATTGATGCTATGAGAAAGTAAAACGTGATACCACGTTATCTTTTTTGTTTTTTTACTCCTTTCTCTTCGTTCCTGCTCAATTTTACATCCGATCTGATTTCATAACAGGGTTATGAATTTCGATTATAGTTTAAATAGGAACCGAGCAAACTTAACTGTGTAATGCCAATCGCAATACTTCCAGACATCGACGAACAGAGATGTATCGGATGTGCACTATGTGTAGAAATCTGTACTTCTCTTGGTCCAGATGTCCTTCGTGTAAAGCCTGTTGAAGGCTGGAAGAGAGGTAAAGCATTTGTCTTTTACCCAGAAAGATGTATCTCTGATGGAGCATGCATCGGAGTTTGTCCAACAAAGTCAATCTTCTGGATGAGACCAATGAATTATACCGCTGGTCAACCAGTACCTCTCCACAAGAACGGTGTATTCGTCAAAGGTTGGGCCGAAGACGCAGGCCTTTAGACGGAATATTTCGTACTCTTTTTTCTTCTTTTTATTATCTAGACATTATGCTTTTTGATTCCTTTAGGAATTTGTTTCTCAAAATATTTCAGAAATGAATCTGTCTTGTCATAGTATATTTCTGCAAAGTTATTATTTTTTAGAAATCTACTCCACGTCTCTTCAAATAATACGAATTTTTCTGGTTCCACATCACTCCTTACAGTTTCATGATGTGCTGCAGGATAAATGTCAGATATCTCAATTGGTATTATCCCCAGATAAGGATTGTACTGGCATACTTGGATGGAATCAAAGTCTTTGATTTTTTTTTGCAGTTCCTTATATCTTGGAGACAAGTACCCTGGTTTTGTTTTTGATTCTCTTGTAATGAATAATTTTTTCTTTTTTGTTTTGAAGCGTCTAACCATTTTGTGGTATGATTGAACTTCTGGGCGGAACTGGTCTATACTGTCATACAAAAATATGGCCTTTTCTTTGAATTGTGGAGTACCTGCTGATAGATAGTCTGAATTTTTACAGAAAATATCAATTGTTTCGTATAGTTTTGGGTGAGCGCGAGCCTTTTTCATAACATATTCCCAAAGCCTACCTTCGTGAATTGATTGTTTTACTTTGTCTACTTCAAGTTTTATAGCATAAAGATTGTGCAGTGCAATCTCATTTATTTTCTGAGTAGTTTCAAGCTGTTTGAGCTCAGATGGAGTATATTTTGTGCAAACCTCGCAACTACAAGGAAACACGTCAATATCAGACAAATAACGTGTACCGTCCTCTGTAATGTATCGATCTTGTTTTGCATAAAGCATGTATGATGCAGAATCAAATGTATCGCACCCCAAAGCCACTGCAAACGGAATTGTTAGTGGATGACCTGCACCAAATAGATGCAAAGGAATAGAGTGTGGAATTTCTTTTTTTGCTGCAATTATCATCTGGGCTAGCAATCTATATTCGTATGACTCCATAAATTCAACTGGACTTCCAAGAGCTAACATCTTGAAACCATAATCTACTAAACTTTTTGTGGAACGTTTGACTAAATCAAAGTGTTCTCCTCCTTGTATTGGACCAATCCAGATTTGTCCATTGTCTTTGCTTGTTTGCAAAGTTTCTTTTGATACTTTGAGTGTGTGATCAACATACGACTTTGCCTTTGTTTTTGGCAAACCAAATCCAGTTGGCTTGTCAAGTGGAATTGCAAAGTCTGTCATTATTCCTGTTTCAAATTCTTTCATATCTTGAGGAGATACTGCAACTTTGCCATATTCTAATACTTGATAACCACCAGAATCTGTCATGATTGAACCGTCATAATCTATAATTTTGTGAATTCCTTTCTTGATTGCATCATCTCCGTAGTTTTTTCTTGTAATGTATGCATTAGTAATCACTACATCAAATCCCATATCTCTAATTTTCTTGCAAGAAATTGTCTGTTTTACTGGATGAATAACAGGAACATATGCAGGAGTTTCTATTTTTCCATGATTAGTAGTAATGGTTCCTATCCTAGCAGCAAGATCACTTTTTAGAATCTCAAACAATTCACTTGTCTACAAAAACAGACATTATTTAATCATAAGAAAAATAACTTTTCAGCTCAGAATCTTTGAGGTTTTCAAGCCAGTCTACTTGCTGTGATTCTTGTTTGCCATTTATTGCATCAACTACAATTTCAATGACATTAGAAATGTTTTTTCCAGAAACATCTACTTGGATGATTTTCTGGTTTTCAATATTATTTATGGTATCATTTGCAATTATTCCCAAAACCTCGCTTCCAAGATTGTCTTTTGTCTTTTTTTCATCATATCCTCGTTGTTTGTAAACTGATTCAAGCTCCTTTGGATTTCTTCGAAGCAAAATTACTGCTTTAATTGGAATGCCAGAAACAGAGTATGGTGCCAAATGTCCGACTATTATGTGTGGTACAGTTATCTTTTCTTTAAGCTTTTTTGCTAGCATTTCTGTATCTACATCGTTGGCGTCCTTGTTTTTTTCTAACAGTCTGCATTCTTTTGCAAATTCATTGATGTCTATTATTGGCATGTTGATGATATCTTTTATTTTTTCAGCCACTGTATGCTTTCCAGTACCTGGATTTCCAGTAATTACTATTGACATGTTTTGCATTGAATCTATAAACTAAAAAATTCTGCTAATACTAATAAGTAGATTACAACAGTTTTGTGTGATGGAGATTGGATTACTAGGAAAGGCAAATGTAGGCAAGTCTACTTTTTTTTCAGCAGCAACTGAAACTCCAGTTCAGATTGGAAACTTTCCATTTACTACAATTGAGCCAAACGTTGGCGTAGCTTACGTCAAGACTGATTGTGCATGTAAACACTTCAATACAAAACACAAAAATGACTTGTGCGTAGACGGCACAAGATTCATTCCAGTTAAACTAATTGATGTTGCAGGACTAGTTCCAGGAGCTCATGAGGGAAAGGGACTAGGAAACCAATTCCTAGATGATGCAAGACAAGCTCAAGTACTAATCCATGTAGTAGATATTGCAGGATCAACTGACATTCAAGGACAGTCAGTTGAGGTAGGTGCCCATGATCCATTAGAAGATGTTGAATTTGTTGAAAACGAGTTTGATCAATGGTTTTTAGACATACTAAAGCGAGAGTGGGATAAACTAATCCGAGAAGTTGATCAAAAACGAGCAAAGATTGAAGACGGTATTACAAAAAGATTCACAGGACTTGGTGTAAAAGAATACCAAGTACACAACATCGCACAAAAACTGAATCTACTAAAGAATCCAAAGGAATGGAGCAACGATGATCTGCTAAACTTTGTCAGAGAATTACGAAAGACAACAAAGCCAATACTGGTTGCTGCAAACAAGGCAGACTTGTGCAAGGATTTGGATATTACAAAAAAGATCCAAGACTCTATTGTTGTTCCTTGTAGTGCAGAAACCGAACTATTGTTACGAAAAGCTGCAAAAGGAGGAATGGTAGACTATGTTCCCGGCAGCGAAAGTTTTTCTATAAAGGATGAAACTCAGATATCTACCCAACAAAAAAAGGCACTTGATCTAGTCAAGAGTGTTTTCGAAAAGATTCCATCAACTGGAATACAGACTGCTCTTGACACTGCAGTGTTTGATTTGTTAAAGATGATTACAGTATATCCTGTAGAAGATGAAACCAAACTTACAAACAAAGACGGCGACGTTTTGCCTGATGCAAAATTATTACCTATTGATTCTACTGCCAAAGACCTAGCTGAGACAATCCATGCCGACATTGCAAAGGGATTCTTGCATGCAATAGATTGCAAAACAAAGCAAAGAATAGGTGCAGATCACAAACTAAAAGAAGGCGATGTTATCAAAATTGTCTCAACATTGAGCAGAGGATAAAAAAAATGTTAGGACTAGGAATTGAAAGTACTGCACATACGTTTTCTTGCGCGATACTAGAAAAGAAAAAAAACAAAGGAAGGATTCTGTCTGATGTAAGAAAAATTTACAGACCAGCTAGCGGCCAGGGAATTCATCCAAGAGAAGCTTCCAGACATCACATAGAAAACAGCGCAGAAGTGTTGTATGATTGTCTTGCAGAAGCTGACATCAAAATACATGATTTAGACTTGGTGTCTTATGCTGCGGGTCCTGGGCTTGGTCCTTGTTTGAGGGTTGGTGCAGTTGTTGCACGTTCTCTTGCATCATACTATAAAATTCCAATTTATCCAGTACACCATGCCATTGGTCATATTGAATTAGGAAAGTTGTTGACTGGTGCAAAAAACCCGTTAGTCCTTTTAGTGTCTGGTGGACATACTATGCTTTTGGCATTTTTAGCAAAGCAGTGGCGTGTGTTTGGTGAAACACTAGACATCACACTAGGACAATTATTAGATCAGTTTGGCAGATCAATTGGATTTGCATCACCCTGTGGCAAAAACATAGAAGATCTTTCATACAAATCAACTAACTACATACAACTACCATATACAGTTAAGGGCAATGATGTTTCATTTTCAGGATTACTTTCTGCTACAAAACAGGCTGCAAAAGAAAAAACAGCAGATGCTTGTTATTCACTACAAGAGACTGCGTTTGCAATGATTGCTGAAGCTGTAGAGCGAGCCCTGTCTTTTACAAGAAAAAAGGAGCTAATGATAGTTGGAGGCGTTGCTGCAAACAAGAGACTCTCTGAAATGCTAAAAGATGTCTGTCACAGACACGGAGCAAAGTTTTACGTCGTACCGATATCATATGCAGGTGACTGTGGTTCACAAATTGCATGGACTGGACTGCTAGAGTCCCAAATAAAAAAAGGCGCCAAGCTCGACAAGACTTTTGTCAGACAGTCGTGGAGACTAGATTCTGTAGTTATTGATTACTGAAATTCTTCTCTGGCATCTTCTATTGCATCTACCCAGCCGCCAGTGTTGAACACGCCAAACTTGAATGTCTTTTCTCCATCCTTTGTGTTTGCAGTAAAACAAACTTTTTTCATTATTAACCCCTCTTTCCATACTTTTTGAATGTCTCCTAATGATACATCAATTACAGTATCTCCAAAACGTTTTGAAAAATCCATCATCCTTGATTGAGTCTTATCAAATGCTATTCTTTTGTTAGTTAGAGTAAGTATGCCAGTTCCCAAAGAGTCCTCACTACAATCTTCTTGCTTGAGTTTTTTTTCTCCTTCATCCATGATACAATGTTACTCTCTTAGGTTATAATTTTAATGAAGAAACAATTGAACCATTAGTTAAAAGTCTAATAACTACCTTTCCGACAAAATAGTAATTGAACTACGAAAAGTTTTGCTCACAAATACTAGATGTAGATCCTAAAGTAAGATTTGCTGCAGTGTTTGATACTTGGGCAAACAAAGTTGCAGGAGGATTGCGTGAAGGATTAACTAGTGTGCTTTCTGATCATGCAGAAAAGGAACTGCAAACATTATCCATTCTTAATTGGCAATCGCGCAAATCAATGTCAAAGTGGCTTGGCAAAACAATCTACACACTTGCAGAACATGAAAAAATCAAAAGGTTTTCATTTTATTTAGGAGACGAACATCTACTTCGAGTAAGCACTGACAAAGACTGCGATACAAAAACGATAGTTGATGCAGTAATCAAACTATATTATGAAAACCAGTAAAGAACATATCTAAACCATAATTATACATACTAAAATGAAACTGATCAAAAAAGGCGCCGAAGCTGACATTTACTTAATTGACTGGAAAGGAAAAAAGGCCATCAAAAAAATAAGAAAACCAAAAAACTATAGAAACCCAAAACTAGATGCAAAGATTAGAAGACAGCGTACATTTCGCGAAGCCCAAACAATTTCTACTGTAAAGTCATTTGGAGTGTCTTCTCCATTGATTTACTTTGTTGATCCAAAAGAATCTGCAAT
>CAYWRD010000075.1:0-6707 GCA_964460675.1 uncultured Nitrosopumilaceae archaeon | reverse complement strand
GGCCGCCCGGTGTGGAAGTAGGTGTTGAACCGCTCCTCGATCACGGTCCGGAGCACCTCGCCGGTCGCGGCGTCGGCCACCATGAGGTCGGCCTTCTTCCGGTCGCGGCTGTGGCGCAGGAACCAGAGCTCGTCGGAGTCGTCGGAGAGCCAGACGTCCCGGCGGGGCTCCTCGGAGCCGGGATAGAAGAACTGGCGGTCGTCCATCACCGACATGTCCTGGTCCTTCCAGGGGTCGTCCTCCACCAGGACCTTCGCGCGCTCCCGAAGGTCGTAGATCCAGATCTCGCTGCGGGTGACGCTGTCCTCGCCGGGCATGTCGTACTTGTAGGTCTCCAGCTCGGGCCGGTCGTTCCCGGTGGCGTGGATCACCCACAGCTCGTCCACGTCCCGCTGGTCCTGGCGCACCAGGGCGAAGCGGCGGGAGTCCTTGGCCCACGAGATGTTCGTCTCCTTGCGGTGGTCGGCCTCCTCCTCCTTCTCGCGGTCGGTGTCGCCCCGCCCGCTGTTGTCCGCCTCGTAGCCGTAGTATTCCTCGCCGTCCTCGGTCAGCCGCGTCTCCTCCACCTCCACCTCGCGGGCGACCGAGTCCGCCTCCTCGCCGTCCAGGCCGCGGCGGGCGTCCAGGATCTTCTCGTATTCCTCGCCCGACATCATCCAGAGATCGTGGTCCCGGGCGAAGACCACCGTCTCCCCGTCCGGGGAGACGCTGGCCCAGTCCGGATGGTCGTCGGGCTCCTCGTGGTCCTCCAGCTCGCGGAGCGTCTGCGTCGTGACGTCGAACTCGAAGTGGAAGATCTTCTTCTCGGGCTCCTCGTCCTCTTCGTCCTCCTCGACGTCCTGCTGCTCCATCTCCTCCTCGACCTCGTCCTCTTCGTCCTCCTCTTCGTCCTGGGAGGAGCGGACGTCGAACTGGAGGGTCTCCGGGTCGACGAACCGGATGTTCTCGATCGGCAGGTGCTTTCCGTCCCACGGGTCACCGGTGATCCGGGTGAGCTCGGCGGCCAGCCGGTCGCGGTCGAAGATCTCGCGCCGGGTGCCCGCCTCGGGGTCCACGATCCAGAAGCGCTTCCCGTCGGCGGTCTCGAACTCGTACCAGAAGCTCTCGCCGCCCTCGATCCACTCCGGATCCACGGTCAGGTCGTGGACCAGGTCCTCCAGGTTGTGGGGGGCGAAGCGCTCGGCCAGCTCGTAGTTGGCCGATCCGGGACCGCCCACCCATCCTTCGCGCCGGTCCAGCGCTCCGTCCTGCTGTCCGAGGGCGGCGGTCGGCGCCAGGGATGGCGTGAGGAGGGCGGCCAGGGCGATGGCCAGAGTCCGGTCGCGGCGGTCGGGTCGACGCATCCTCATCGGGAGCTCGGGTCGCGGTCGGCGGGCGAGCGGTCGGGACGACGCAGGGGAGTCTGACGGGGCCCGCGGGGCCGTGCAAGCGTGGACCGGAGAACCGGACGGCCCCCCGACGATCCGAGACGTCCAGGGCGCCACGGACCGCGATGGCGTGATCCGTCGCCCGTTCCCGTCTTCCAGGGTGGAGGCTCCCGACCCGTACCGCGGGGACGGTGGGTCGGCCCGTCGAGCCCGGGGAGCCTCCTCCGACGCGGCCGATTTCACCGGAGCCCCGAGGGGAGGCACACAGGATGGACGGACGACCGATGGCTGCCAGGGGTCTCGTGCCGGTGCTCGCAGCGTTCCTGCTCGGAGGGTGCGAGGCGTCGGCGCCCACGGACCCGGTCCAGGCCGATGTCGGATCCGTGCGGGTGACGACCACGACGACCGGATCCATGCCGGGGCTGGACCCGGACGGCTACACGGTCGCCGTCGAGGGGGTCGGGCGCCGGGCGATCGCCCCGAATGCGACCCGAACCTTCACCGACGTCGACGCGGGCGACCACGACGTCGTGCTGACGGGCCTGGCGCCGAACTGCGAGGTGGCAGGCTCCAACCCGAGGCGGGTGACCGTCGTGGCGGGGTCGACGGTCGCCGTGGGCTTCGAGGTCGCCTGCGACGTGCCGGAGCTCTCCCTGGACGGAGAGCGGCTCATCGCCTTCTCGCGGTTCCGCGAGGACGACAGCTGGTGGGGTCTCACGACGGACATCTGGGTCGTGGCGGCCGACGGCGACGATCCCGTGCGCGTCCTGCTCGACGCCGGCAACCCGGCCTGGTCGCCGGACGGGACGCGGCTCGCCTTCGAGTACGCGAACGACGTCTGGATCCTGGAGACCGACGGCTCCGACGCGACCCGCCTGACCCGTCATCCGGAGTTCGAAGGGCACCCCTCCTGGTCGCCCGACGGGACGCGGATCGCCTTCACCGGCCACCGGACCGGACGGCCGGAGCTCTGGGTGATGGACGTGGACGGCGCCAACCCGGTGCTCCTGACCACCTCCTCCGAATTCTACGGGCACCCGGCGTGGTCGCCCGAGGGTACGCGGATCGCCTTCACGGGCGGCTCCGATCGCGAACGCGACGTGTGGGTCGTGGACGCTGACGGCTCGAACCTGGAGCGCCTGACCGACGCTCCGGGGTACGACCGGCACCCCGCCTGGTCGCCCGACGGGACCCGCATCGCGTTCGCCAGCGACCGGAGCGGGAACGGCGACATCTGGGTCATGAACGCCGACGGCTCCGACCCGGAGCGGCTGACCGTCGACTCGGCGTACGACGGCGATCCGGCCTGGTCGCCCGACGGGACGCGGCTCGCCTTCTCGAGCACGCGGGGCGGGAACCGGGACGTCTGGGTCGTCGCCGCCGACGGTACGGGCGCGGTGCAGCTCACCCACGCCTCGGACGACGAGCTCGATCCCGCCTGGTCCCCGTAGCCGATCCCCGCTCGCGGCGTTCCGGGGGCCGATCCCGGGAGCGCTCGATCCCTCGGAATCCTCCGTGTTCGCACCCGGATCGACCCCCCGAGATCCGGGCTTTCCGGAGGCTTGACGCCCCCTCCCGGGAAGCTAGCTTTCGCCCCACCCCGGAAGACGTGGGGTTTCCGCGGGGTGCCATCATCAGGATCCAGGAGGGACGGTCATGTCGTACTTCGGGGTCGAGCCCGTCGCGTTCGACGAGGCGCTGTCCGATCGGGGAGCCCGGTGGGAGGACGACGAGAACGACTGGGAGGACGAGGACGGCTGGGACGACGAGCCCGACGATGACGACGACTGGGGCGACGACTGGGACGAGGACGAGGACTGGGACGACGAGGACGACTGGGAGGAGTTCGAGGAGGAGTTCGAGGAGGACGAGGAGGAGCGCAGGCCCAGGAAGCCCTCGGAGGACTGGTAGATCGAGGTATCGTTCGCCGGTCCCGCAGCCGCTCCGCCTCGCCCCGGACCCGACGCCCCCGGTGAGGGCAACGGTCCTCGGTGACCGCCGTGCTCGGTCGCCGGTGAGCTACAGGCCTCCCAGCAGCCGACCGACGAGATCGGCGTAGGCCGCGAGATCCAGGTCGGGGTCGTAGGCCACCTGGAGCTCGAGACCCGTCAGCAGGGAGATCAGGACGCGGGCCACCGTCTCCGCGTGCACGTCCGATCGGATGCGCCCCTCCCGCTGTCCCTCCGTCACGTAGCCCGCCAGCAGACCGCGGAAGTCGGCCAGCTCGTCCTCCACCAGCTCCTGGAGCGGTGGCCGCCCGAGGGACTCCCCCCAGATCCGCACGTCGAACCGGACCGGGTGATGCCCGTCCGCGGAGGCCGGAAGGCTCCGGATCAGCTCCGTGACGAGGGACACCAGGCCGTCGACGCCCGAGCCGGCGTCGATTCCCTCCATCGCCTCCCGCTTCCGGGCCCGACCCCATTCGGCCAGGGCTCGAACCAGGGACGCCTTGTCGTCGAAGTACCGGTAGAGCGCCCCCGCCGTGAGACCGGCCTCCTCGGCGACCTGGCGCATGGTCGTGTCGCGGAAGCCGCTCCTGGCGAAGCAGCGGTGGGCGGCCACCAGGATCTCGCGGCGACGGGCGTCGAGGTAGTCCTGGGTGACGCGGGGCATGGCCGTCCCGTTGCTTGGTGAACGGCTGTTTACTATAGTTGAATTCATCTTTAGTATTGCGGGCGGGACGGTCCTTCGGCAAGCCGTTCCGTGCATCCCCGGCGCCAAGGAGTCGTCCATGTCACCCCGATCCCGACGGATTCGCTGGGCCCTCGCACCCCTCGTCGGAGCCGCCTCCCGCCTCCTGACGCGTCTGTTCGCGACCCTTACCCTCGCGGTTCCGGTCCTCGTGGTCGCGGTTCCGGCGTCCGCCCAGCCTGCCGAGCCCGGTGCGCTCGCGGAGAGGATCGAGCGGCTGCGGGAGGACTGGCAGGTGCCGGGCCTGGCGGTGGCGGTCGTGTCCGGCGACTCGGTCGTGCTCGCCCGCGGATTCGGCGTCCGTGAGGTCGGAGGTACGGCGAGCGTGGACGAGACCACCCTCTTCGCCATCGGGTCGACGACCAAGGCCTTCACGTCCGCCGCCCTGGCCGTCCTCGTGGGGGAGGGGAGCCTCGACTGGGACGATCGGGTCGTGGACCACCTTCCGGGCTTCGAGCTCGGCGATCCTTGGGTGACCCGGGAGATCACGGTCCGGGACCTCCTGTCGCACCGGAGCGGACTGCCGATGGCCAACCTGATGTGGCTGACCGGACAGCTGACGTCCGACGAGCTCATCCGCCGGCTCCGCCACCTGGAGCCTGCGGCCGGGTTCCGGGCGCAGATGACGTATCAGAACGTCCTGTACCTCGTGGCCGGGAGGATCCTGGCCACAGGTGCGGGGATGCCCTGGGGCGAATTCGTCGACCGGGAGCTGCTCGAGCCCCTCGGGATGAAGCGGACGCGAACGGGCGTCGCGGGCCTGGACGGCGTCTCCAACCTGGCCCGTCCGCACGCCCTGATCGGGGATCGAGCGGTGGCCGTGCCCTACCGGGACGTCGACGCCGTCGGGCCGGCGGGCTCCCTGCTGTCCAGCGCTGCCGACATGGCCAGGTGGCTCCGGTTCCAGCTCGACACCGGCGCAGTGTCGGAACGGCGGCTCGTGGAGGCTGGCGCCCTGCTGGAGACGCGTCGTCCCCAGATCGTGATGCGGCCCGAGGGACCCCTCGCCGCGTTTTACCCGGACGCCCGGGGGCTCGCCTACGGCATGGGATGGGTGGTCTCGGAGTACAGGGGCCACACCCTCCTGGACCACGGCGGAGGGATCGACGGCATGACGTCCCTGGTGGGGCTCCTGCCGGAGCGGGGGCTGGGCGTGGCGATCCTGACCAACCTCCAGCTCTCTGCCCCTCCGTACTGGCTGCTCTACCCCGTCCTCGACGTCCTGCTCGGGCACGAGCCCGTCGACCGATCCGCCCACTACCGTGCGCTCACCGAGCAGGTGCGCGCCGCGGTGGAGACCGAGCCCCCCCGGCGGGAGGACGCCCCCCCGTCCCTGGCTCCGGGTGCCTATGCGGGTCGGTACGTCAGCGCCCCCCTGGGCGAGGCCCACGTCGAGGTCCGGGCCGGGGAGCTGGTCGTCCGCCTCGGGACGATGACGGGCCCGCTCGAGCCGTGGCACCACGACACGTTCCGGGTCGACTGGTCGGATCGGGCGTGGCGGGCGGCGGCCGGTCCCGGGTGGGTGACGTTTCGCCTCGATCGCTCCGGCGAAATAGGGGGCCTCGAGCTGTCGGCGATCCCCGGGGAGTCCTGGGCGTTCGAGCGGGAAGGGAGCTGAGGCCGTCGCGTTCGACGAGGCGTTGCCCGATCGGCGAGCCCGGTGGGAGGACGACGAGGACGATCGGCAGGACGAGGACGACGACGGGTGGGACGACGAGCGTCGTCCCGGAAAGCCGGCGGAGGATTGCCTGGCTCCGACCTAGGATCCGGCCCGGCCCGCCGCGGCCAGAGGATGCAGATCTCCCGCCTCGAAGCCGAACTCCTCGTCGGCCACCTGCGCCTCGAAGTCGATGGAGGCCGAGGTCGGGAAGCCGAGGTCGGGATCGTAGTCGGCGCTGAAGCTGGCCGGGTCGTCGTCGAGGGCCTCGGAGAGGAACGCGAACAGCCCCTCCACGGTCAGTTCGTCGCCGGGGAAGGCCGGCTCGGCGGGCTCGCCCGTCTCGATTGACGTGATGGAGGCGACCTCCCCGTCCACGACCTCGACCCTGACCGGCTGGCGTGCCTCGGAGCCGCAGAAGCAGATCGCCCGGAAGACGTACGCATAGCTCGAGACGCCAGCCGAGCTCCATCGCTCCCGGTTCTCCGTCAGCCGGTCCAACTCGGGACCGAACGGAGCGTCGTCGCAGGCGACCAGCGCCGGGAGCAGGCCCAGCGCCGCGCCGAGCACCGCCAGCTGCGTCCACCTCGGACGACACATCTCATACCTCCTCTGCCGTCGCGTCTTTCTCGTCTTCGAGCACGGCGGACACGTCGGGTCGGGGCCACCCCTCCGCGCGGGACGGTCGACCTTCCCCGCCTCCACCCCGGGTCCGAGGTATCGTCCGTCCTCCCGCCCATGAAACGAGCGAGACGCCGTTCGTGTGACAGCCGGCGGCGACGCCGGCTGGCCGGGACGGCGCGGGTCCGCGCGCTCCGGATCCTTCGTCGCCTCGGCATGTAGAATCACGATGTCGCGCCGGTGGTTGACGCCGACCGGCGCCGATCTATCTTCGACGGCGGGCGAGCCGACCCAGCGCGGCTCGCCTTTCGTTTCCGGGCCCGTAGCTCAGCCTGGTTAGAGCGCACGCCTGATAAGCGTGAGGCCAGTGG
>CAYWRD010000074.1:0-6758 GCA_964460675.1 uncultured Nitrosopumilaceae archaeon | reverse complement strand
AGACTAAACAACATTCCAACTGACATTGACTTGGCAGGACGAAACCTAAAAAAGCAAATGGATACATTCAGTGACGCAAAGTATGCCGTAATCGTCGGGCCAAAGGAGCTAGAATCGGGAAAGGTCGTACTACGAAACATGAAAGATGGAACAGAATCTAACATAGAATTAGAGACCTTGACTGATGATCCAAAAACTGTGTTTAATTTAGAAAAGCCCTAGTCAGCATCATTATTTCAGGACCTGTTGTGAGTGTTCCAACAACTACTGAGTGATTATTAGCTAAAACGCCAGATGCTACAAACGGAATTCCGTTATTGATGGTAGATGGTTCGATGTTTGTCTTCAATACCTTTGCAAACTTTTTGATGTCATCCTCATCAGTCTCTGGATGAACTGCGGTTCCAGTATCATTAGCTACTGCCATAGCTCCTACTTGATTGTATCCTGCTATTCTTTTCTGAAATGTCTCAACGCCAAGTACGTCTTCTATTATTTTGACATTTTCTTTTGTGATCCATGGAGAAACTATCGCACCCTTGTTGTTTGCACAAATTACATTTCCCAATGCAGTATACTTTGAGTCCAAAACTCCGATGTTCATGCCAGTTGACTTTTTGAGATGCTCGTATTCAGAATCATATGCAGTCTTTGGCAGTAAAATTCCGTTGTCGTTGGCTACCATCAGTGTGCCTAAGAGTCTGGTGTTAGATACTGAGGCATAAACATAATCTACTTTCAGATACTTTGCAAGTTTTTCTGCTTTGGTTTTTGCAAAACCGTTTGGGACAAAAACAAAACTATCGTTTACTCTAGTGTATAGTCCAATGTTTGGTCCCCTGTAGATGTCGTACTTGATAATATCCAACAAAATTCACTTTTGCTCAAATGATAAGAATGTAAGGAAAAGATTCACTGAAACGGTGTTATAATAAGCGATCAAAAAGTTTAGTCTTAACTAATTTCGTCTAGATTTAAATAAGATTTACTCAAAAAGACATTCATGCCAATTCCAGACAACTTCCCAGAAGGCTTTGAGCCAAAGGGCAAGATTATGAACGAAGACGGTAACTTCCACTTTATGTGGGGACCTGGAAGAGCTGATGCTGAATCTGCAACTAATGAAGAAGTTCAGGCAGCATACAAAGCTCGTGGTGAAAAATATGAACCACTAGGTGTCAGCGGAACAATGGTCGCAGTGGATTGGGATTCTTGTGTAGCAGATGGTGCATGTATTGAAGCATGTCCAGTACAAGTTTTCCAATGGTACAGAACTGAAAAAGATATTCCAGCAAAGGATGTCGTTGGACAGACCTTTACAGGTGAAGGCAGTTCTGAAAAAGAAGAGCGTAAAGATTACACAGATAAAGCAGATCCAATCAGAGAACACGATTGTATCTGGTGTATGGCTTGCGTTTCAGTATGTCCTCCTCAAGCAATTAAAGTTGATCAATCAAACTTAGAAGCTCATGAGAAGGCAGCAGGTACATTTACTGAAATGAAGTCCGGATCAGCCAACCCACACTCCCACTAGACAACTTCTTTTTTCCTTATTTTTCATTTTTAGATGATTCTATCCTCAACAAATTTTAATCAGTTATATCGAAATCTTCTCGCAGAGGTCGCCTAGCTCGGTAGGGCGCGGGCCTTGAGAGCCTGTGTCAGCAATGACGCGGGGGTTCAAATCCCTCTCTCTGCGTACACTTTATTCTAGATTACCTAATTCTGCAAGCATTGCAGATAGTTGTACTTCTGGATTTGCACCAACAAGAATCCTATAATCGTACTTTGCAATAATTTCTAATATGGTGTGTAGTTTCTCATGTTTTGATTTGAATACAGCAGAGTTGATGTATTTTAGAAAATCAGACTCTGACATTCCATAGACTTTGATTAACTCTATCATTTTTTCTCTGGCTTCTGGCAATTTGCCTTTCAAAGCTAAATCCAAAACATCATTTACGTCTGTGGTTTTAGTTAATCCAGCTGATGCTTTGACATTTTTTTCTGTAATGTCGCCAATGCTTGCAGTTGCTTGCAATAGATTGATTGCGTGTCTCAAGTCGCCTTCTGAATAGTCATAGATTGCCTTTAGTCCCTTTTTGTCTGCCTTTACCTTCTCTTTTTTGGCAATCTTGGTTAACTGATCAATTACTTCCTCTTCTGGAATTGATGTGAATTTGAATACTGCACATCTTGATTGGATTGGGTCAATAATTTTAGAAATGTTGTTTGCAATCAGTATGAATCTACAGTATCTTGCCGTATCTTCTATTATTCTTCGCAGAGCAGTTTGAGCATCAGCAGTCATCTCATCAGCTTCATCTAGTATGATAATTTTGAAAGGAACATCTACCATACCTGCAAATCTTGAAAACTTTTTGACCTTTTCTCGTACCATGTTAATTCCTCTTTCATCAGAAGCATTAAGCTCCAATGTGTAATCTTTGACATACTCACCTAGGATCTGTCTTGAAATGCAAAGTGCGGCAGTTGTTTTTCCAATTCCTGCAGAACCTGAGAATAGCAGATGTGGCATGTCAGTTGGATCTTTGATTAAAGATTCAAGACTTCCAACTATGTCTTTTTGATTTACAATTTCAGAAAGTTTCGTTGGTCGATACTTTTCAACCCACATCCCTGTTGCAGACATACGAACTGACTTGGTTTGCAACCCACTAATAAATCCGAATTGGTTATTGTATTATGCCTCATCTTAAATTGAGATCAGGTGCATATTAGCTGCGATCAGCCTGTAATTAATTAGGATCAATTGATCTCACAAAATTGTTAACAGAATTGATCGATCCGACCTTTGAGGAATCAATTCAAAAAAAGTGATCTCAGCCATGGATATGAAAACAGCAGAAAAATTACACTCGATTGGATACCACCTAAAGGATGCTAAGACTACAATCAATCAAGATATCAAGTATGAAGTAGCCGACCAAAAAGTCGACGGCAAACAAGGAGAAGTAATGAATATTCCAAGGTGGGTAGGTCAGATTTTACAAGACCAGGGACTAGGCGAATTAGACAGTCCTGATATGATTACAGAGCTAAAACAAGCATTATCAAAAGAAAAGATGATTGGCGAGTATCAATTAGCAACATTAGATCCTCACTTTTACATTAAACTAAAAGATTCAATGAAAAAACTAGACAAACATGACTACAACAATGTAGAAAGTATTTTGAAGGAATTATTCCGTATGCGGAGAGGCAAAATAATCAAGATTGCAGATTCATCAAAGCCAACTGCAGAGTTAAACTCCAAGCTATCCATTGAAGAAAAAATATTCTTTCAAACTATCAGCGATAATTCAAAACAGCTTGAAAGACAAGTAATGGGTGAAAAAGATGAGTGAAGTTCAAACTAAAACATTTACTGATTCGGGATTATCTGATAATGTAAAACGATTTTTGTCTAGATTCAAAGATACAGATGGCAACTACAAGTATCTAGATCAAATTGACGAGATGATGCCAAAGAATGCCAAATTCATTGTAGTAGATTACAATGACTTGGTATTAGAGCCAGACATTGAAATAATATTTCATAGTGATCCAGATAGGATATTTGATGCATTTTCTCGTGCAATAAAAGAAACCTTACAGACTAGATTCCCTGAATATGCTGAAAAGATCAAAGATGAGATAAGAGTTCGTCTAATTAATTTTCCATTACAAAGAAGCCTCAGACAGATCAACTCTGAAACTATTGGAAGAATCACAAGTGTTTCAGGAATGGTTGTACGAGCATCTGAAGTAAAACCTCTTGCAAAAGAATTAACTTTTGTTTGCCCAGACGGGCATCCAACCAAAGTTATTCAGATTAAAGGAATGAGTGTAAATGTTCCAGTGGTTTGTGATCATGCAAACTGTAAACACAGAGACTTTGACTTGAAACCAGAAGACTCCAAATTCATAGACTTTCAGATTCTAAGATTGCAGGAATTGCCTGAAGATCTTCCTCCAGGACAGCTTCCTCATTATATTGATGTGACAATCAAACAAGACTTGGTAGATAATGCCAGGCCAGGCGACAGAATCATCCTTACTGGCGTTGTTCGAATAGAACAAGAGTCTGTCACAGGGGTAACTAAAGGCCATTCTGGATTGTATCGATTAAGAATTGAAGGAAACAACATAGAGTATCTTGGTGGTAGGGGTGCCAAGACTTCGAGAAAAACAGAAAGAGAAGAAATCTCAACAGAAGAAGAAAAAATAATCAAGGCGCTGGCAAAGAGTCCTGACATTTATGAAAGATTAGTTGATTCATTTGCACCGCATATCCAAGGACAAACTCTAATCAAAGAAGCTATTCTGCTTCTGATTGTTGGTTCTACACAACGCCAGCTAGGTGATGGCAGCAAGATTAGAGGAGATGTAAACGTATTTCTTGTAGGAGATCCTGGTACTGCAAAATCTGAGATGCTAAAGTTTTGTGCAAGAATAGCTCCAAGAGGATTGTACACTTCTGGTAGGGGTTCTACTGCAGCTGGTCTTACAGCAGCAGTTGTCCGAGACAAGACTGGAATCATGATGCTAGAAGCAGGAGCTGTTGTGTTGGGTGATCAAGGTTTAGTTTGTATTGATGAATTTGACAAGATGAAACCTGAAGACAGAAGTGCACTTCACGAAGTAATGGAGCAACAATCAGCAAGTATTGCAAAGGGTGGTATTGTAGCTACGCTAAATGCACGAACATCAATTCTTGCTGCTGCAAACCCAATGTATGGAAAATATGATCCATTCAAGAACATTACAGAAAATGTTAATCTTCCAATTCCATTGCTTACAAGATTCGATCTAATCTTTGTTGTAAGAGACATTCCAACAAAAGAAAGAGACGAAAGAATTGCAAGACACATAATTGATTTACATACTCCGCAGGGAGCTGACAACCGTTCAATAATTGATGTAGATATTTTAACAAAGTATCTTGCATATGCCAAACGTGCTAACCCAACTCTAACTAAAGAAGCAGAAGAAAAAATCCTAGATTACTATCTGCAAATGAGAAATGTAGAATCTGAAGAAATGATTACAGTTACTCCAAGGCAGCTAGAAGGCATTATCAGGCTCTCTACTGCCCGTGCAAGACTACTCATGAAAGATAGAGTAGAAGAAGAGGATGCTGAGCGTGCAATATTTCTCATTCAATCAATGCTTCAAGATGCAGGAGTAGATGTTAACACTGGTCAGGTGGATTTGGGCGTACTGCAAGGAAAGCCCAGAAGTGAGGTATCTAAGATGCAACTCTTCATGGATGTATTGAAATCCCTTGAAGGAGACAACAAAGTCCCAGTAGAAGAAAAGGCATTTGTAAAAGAACTAGAAAAGACTGAAAAATTCACAGAAGAAGAAGCTAGAAACTATATCAGAAGAATGCTTCGCGAAGCATCTATTTATGAATCAAGACCCGGTCACTATAACCGAGTATGAAAATAGATGATCTAAATATACCAAAACCTGCAATTGATTTTCTCTTATCTCAAGGCTTCAAGGAGCTATACCCTCCACAAGCTGAGACTGTAAAATCTGGAATCCTAGATGGAAAAAGCATCATAGTGTCCGCTCCTACTGCTAGCGGTAAAACACTAATTGCAATGCTTGCAATGATTGGATACCTTTCAAAAAACAAGGGCAAAGTAATCTATCTTAGTCCACTACGAGCACTAGCTTCTGAAAAATTTACTGAATTCAAAAAACTAGAAAAAGTTCCCATAGGAAAAAAGATCAAAGTCACAATATCTACTGGAGATTATGAAAACATCGAAAAAAGCCTTGAAAAATCCGACGTTCTAATTATGACAAATGAAAAAATGGATTCTATTATCAGACATAGAGCCGAATGGATTGAAGATGTAGGATTAGTAATAGCTGACGAAATTCATCTTATTGGAGATGAGGGACGTGGTCCTACTCTTGAAATGATTTTGACACATCTGAAAAGATTAGAATCTAATCCACAACTAGTTGGTTTGTCTGCTACTATAACAAATTCTGATGAAATAGCAAAATGGCTTGACTGTGACTTGATTCAAAGCGAATGGAGGCCTGTTCCATTAACTGAAGGTGTGACTGATGGCAGTTTGGTTCACATGAATGATGGAAACGAATTTGAGTTTGAGCGTAGCATAAGGGGAACACCGGTAGATTTAGGCATACAGTCAGTGACAGAAGGTGGACAGTCTCTAGTGTTTGCTGAAACTCGAGCAAGGTCAGCTTCTCTGGCTGCCAAGGCATCAGATGCAGTATCTAAATTTCTTGAAACAAAAGAATCAAAGGAGCTAGAAAAGATTTCAAAAAAAATTCTAGCCAATAATGAGAATACCGAACTAGTCAAAACACTAGCTAGTATGGTAAAGAAAGGTGTTGCATTTCATCACGCAGGACTAAACCAAAACTGTAGAAGTGTAATAGAAACTGAATTTAGAAAAGGTGTGATCAAGTTGTTATCGTCTACTCCTACTTTAGCTGCAGGTGTAAATCTTCCGGCAAGACGTGTTGTGATTAGTAGTGTGAAAAGATATAATCCCAAAGTTGGAGCCAATAGACCAATCAGTGTACTTGAATACAAACAGCTATGTGGTAGAGCTGGAAGACCGCAGTATGATGATTACGGTGAGGCAATAATTGTTGGAAACTCAAATGCACAAGACATTATAGAATACTACATTAATGGCGAACCAGAACCAATCGAATCAAAAATTACAGAAGACAAAGCACTTCGAACCCATGTCTTGTCTGTT
>CAYWRD010000073.1:0-6976 GCA_964460675.1 uncultured Nitrosopumilaceae archaeon | reverse complement strand
TAATCCCAAAATTTCAAGAAAAATATCAAAACCCTGTTTAGCATTCTCAGGCATACTAATCTCCTCAATTGAGAGTTTTTCAGGACGCGCAAATTTCAAAATACTTACTAAGGAATTTATCGAAAATAAAATTAAAAGACAAATTGAAACAATACGTGTATGTATCTTTAGTGTAGGGAAGCGATTCCTAATACCTCGTCCTAAAATTGCACCTTGTAACAATCCAATTAAAAGAACGGTGCTTAATGAAATAGCAAAATATTCTTCAGCAATAGCTAAGATATCCACAAAAAGTTACTAATGTTCTTGTGTTAATCCTATAAGCCCAACTTTTTTAGACGTTTATGTTCAAGTTTATCCCAAGGATAAATTATGTATTCATTTGCTTGGGTTTTTTTTGCGTAGATTAATTGCCTAGGATATTGTTTGTCTTTTCGTGCAAAAATTGTTGCAAAAACAAAATTTTTGGGATCTTCTACTTTGCTTATGACTTTTCTGAAGGTATCTCCAGAGTCATAGATATCATCTACAAACAACGAATTATTTGGAATTTTTTCTTGATCTACTAAGATTTTATCTATTGCCATATGATCAGCTAGTAATCTGGCAGGCACCAAACCACCTCTACTAATAGTAGATATACTTGAGAAGTCTTTTGAAATATTTGAAATGTTTTCAGCTAAAATTTTTATTAATTTTTCAATTTCAAACCAACTTACATTCTCAGAATCATGAGACTTCATAATCAAGTCAAAAAGTACTGGTAATTTTATGTTTAAGTGGCTTGATAATTTCCAGAATATCAAATGGGATTTTTCCTAGTTCTATTTCCTTTTCTGAAGACACTAACAAGACATCATCATTTTCTAATGGAAAACTCATTATGATTACTTTATCTCTGTAAGATAGTGAAAAGTTAACTTCGCCAAACTCTTTATCAAACTCATGTCTCATTCTTACTCGCAAGGCAAGCTCCATAAACAACATTTCATCTTGTTTTTGATTTTCTAATGAAGCTAATCCATCTCTCATACCTCCTGCTTCAAGATGGCCTCGATTATTGATTATGCGGGCCGATCTCACACGAGAGTCTAGATTTATGATTTTCTGACAGACTTCCTCTAGATTAGTTACGTTGACCAATTGTCTAAGTAGACAAGCGATCTATTTATTGAGATCTAATGCATCAGTATTCTATGAGTACAACTTCTGAAAAAGACATCAAGGATTACTACAAACACCTATCTTTGTTTTGGACTGACTTGATTCATCTTATGTCAAGCAAACCACAAGCTCTAACATCTATTGGTCCTATGAGAGCATTTGCTGCAAACTCAAAAGAAATCGCATCCGAGTTAATTGAGGTTAATGAAAAACTGTTAGATTTTAACAAATTTCTAACAGAATATTACAAGCAACTGTCAGAAACATGGGGAGAGGCACAAAAGAAGGTAAATCTAAAGATTCCTGAAATTCCTCAAGATGTAGAACATTTTGATGCATACAAAAGAGTCTGGATAGACATATTTGATAATGATTTTACAGAGTTGTTTGATTCAAAAAAATTTGGAGAGAATTATGGTAAACTGGTTTCGAAGGAATTAGAATTGACAAAACATTGGACAAACATTACAAATGTAATATTAAAATCAGCAAATCTTCCTAGCAAAGAGGAAATGGATGAAGTATACAAAGAATTACATTCATTAAGAAAAAGAGTTACAAAATTGGAAACAGATCTAAGAAAACACCAAGGAGATAGGAAATGAAAAATGAATTAAAAATTGATCCAAAATTTATTGAAGAGATGATTAGATTAGGAAAGAACATATCACGTGCACCTAAGCTAGTCTCAGCTCCAGACGAAATTTCACTTGAAACAACACCTCATGATGTTGCATATCAGATTGACAAAGCACGACTATTACATTACAAGCCAGTTACAGATAAACAACATAAAACACCAATTTTGATTTCTTATGCAATTATTAACAGATATCACATTTTAGATATCCATCCACAAAAAAGTTGGGTTAGAAATCTTTTAGAACAAGGTTTTGATGTGTACATGTTAGATTGGGGAAGTCCAACAAACATGGACAAATATTTGGACTTTGATGACTATGTTAATGGTTACCTTGATGGTTGTGTGGAGTTTGTCAAAGATGAAACATCAAATGAAAAAGTAACAATACAAGGTTATTGTACTGGGGCAACTATAGCGTCAGTCTACACAGCATTGCATCCTGAAAATGTAAGAAATTTTGTTGCAACAGCTCCTGTTATTGATGGTTGGCGAGACACCACAGTAATCAGCAATCTAGCAAAACACGTAGATGTTGAAAAGATGGCAAGAACTATTGGAAATATGCCTCCAGAATTCATGTATTATTGCTTTTCAGTTCTAAAACCATTTGAGCAGGGAATTGAAAAATACGTAAATTTCTTTAAAAACATAGATAATGAAAAATTTGTTGATAATTTTATCAGAGTAGAAAAATGGCTTAGCGACACACCACCAATTCCTGGAGAATTATTCAAACAATGGATTAGAGATATCTATCATGATAATTTACTAGTTCAAAATAAAATGTATGTAGGTGGTCAACACGTAGATTTAAAGAAAATAAACATGCCAGTATTTACTCAGGTTGCAGTAGGTGATCACTTAGTATCACCCGAATGTAGTATGCCATTACATTATGCAGTAGGCAGCGAAGATAAAACCTTGAGAATATATCCAACAGGTCATGTAGGAATGATTGCCAGTTCATTGTCTCAGAAAAAAGTTCTCCCAGAATTAGGACAGTGGCTAGCTGAAAGATCAAATTAAAATAAAAAAGAAAAAAAGAAAAAATTCTAGTTATTTCTTGTTGTAAGTGCAGAAATCCATGATTGTAGAATATTTCTATTCAAATCAGCAAAAGACTTTGCATTATCATTGAATGTTTTGATGTTTTGTTGTGTTGCATCAATAGCTGCTAATGTGATTTGATTACCAATAGTAGCTACCTTGACAAATTCCTCGTTGGTATCACGAATAACTTTTAGTGATGCTTCTGGAATGTTAGTAGATAATCCTGCTTTCTTTGCATATTCTTTTTGCAATTCAATGAAGTTTTCTACATTGTTTTCAATACTCTTTAGATACTCTTGTTGTACGTTTGTGATAGATTGATGGTATTGAGGTACTGATTGTTTTACTGTGTTGAAGATTTTGTCAGTGTTTTGCTGATATACTGAAAATACATCTTTTGGATTTCCTTGTGTTTGCTCATTCTTACTCAATTAATTCACCTCCTTACGGGTTGATTTTTTTGCAATAGGGAGAACGATAACTTGTACCAAATCCCCCTCACCCAAACCAAGTGCATTTCTTTCTGCTTCTGGGATTGAAATTCTTCCATTGCTTCCAATAGTAGTTTTGTATGCACCCCAGTTAAGAAATGATGGAAGCATTTGACCAATATTGAACATTGTATCTAAGCTCTTATTTTGAAGATTAGAGACATTGTCCATCATGGCCGATTGTGCGGTTTTAGCACTATCTGTCATGCTTCTTAGTGTTTCAAGCGGGTTGAATGTTTGAGTGGTTTGATTTGCCATTAATGTACCAAAATTTTTCATAAATTCGGCTTGGGCACGGCCACCTTTTTGGATCCATTCCTTGAATAATTCAGAAGGATCATTTTGGTTTGTATTACCACTCATAGGTAATAGTAGGTAATAACAGGTATTTAAATTAATCTATTGTACATTCAAAAAATCAAGAACAACATCTGCAAATACTTCAGGATGCTGAACATACGGGGTGTGACCAGCATTATCCATTCTATAGAATCTACAGTCCTTGATTGAAGATACAAACTCATCAGCATGAACTATTGGTATAACAGGATCATTAGATCCCCAGATAATAAGAGTAGGCGTACTAACAATTTTCAATTTTTCAGTTATCGCTTCCGAATTTTTTAATCCCAAGATGGTAGACATAAAAGCCATTTTTGCATTTGGTAGTTGCATTCTTTTGATAAAGCCTTGAACGATAGAATCATCAACTTCTTTACCAGAAGCCTCCATTATCTCAAATGCATTTTTTGCACTTTGTTCGTTAGGATATAATGCAGCCATGATATATGCATCCAATGCAGGAGTAGATTGCTTCATCACACCTGCAGGAGAAACTAAAACTAGTTTGGAAACACTATCAGGGTATTTTGATGCAAATTCAGCCGTAATCTGGCCTCCAAGTGAAGACCCGATCAAATAAGGCGAATCAATTTTTAATGCATCCAAGAATTTTTTTAGAAAATCTGAAAAAAAGTCAGGAGTATAATCAACTAATGGTTTATCACTATATCCAAATCCTATAAGATCTGGCACAACCACATGTAAATATTTTTCAAAAATCGGAATTACTCTACTCCATCGTTCAGCAGATGCTCCCAAACCATGGATTAATACAATATGTTTTTCTGAATATCCTGATTCTAAATAGCGTATTTTATTGTCATCGATATGAATAAAATTTTCTTTCACCATTCTGCTGCTTGAAATTAGTTAGATAAAGATTATCAATAGTGTCGATCAAAAATTTTTGGTCTTAATTCAAATTTTTCTATAAGAAACGACTGGTTTTTTAACTGCCAATTAGGATGGAAATTGTGATTAAAAACAAGATCAAAAAAATCTTAGTACCTCTTGATGGTTCTGCTAATTCTAAAAGAGGGTTAGAATTAGCAATATCTATTGCACGTCAGTGTGGTTCTACCATAACAGGCATATTTGCAGTCAACGCTCCACCACGCTCAGAATTTAAAGGAGTAGGCTCAATCAGCGATTCACAAAATAAAGAAATTAAAAAATTTATGGATGATGCAAAAACATTAGCAGCTCAAAATGGCATAGTATTCAAAGAGAAAATTACCCATGGAGATGTAGGATACAACATAGTAAAATTAGCTCATAACAAAAAGGAAAGTTTTGACTTGTTAGTTATTGGTTCTAGAGGGAGAGGTTCTGTAAAATCCATGTTTTTTGGAAGTGTATCCAACTATGTAATCCATTCCGCAAAAATTCCAGTCTTAATTGTAAAATAATTCAAGACAGCCCGTGTTTTTTAAAATACTTTTGGTGATATTCTTCTGCCTTGTAAAATTCAGGGACAGGGGCCACCTCAGTAACAATGGGTTTGTTATATCGACCTGATTTTTCTAGTTCTTCTTTGGATTTTTTAGCTTCTTGTTTTTGAGATTCATCATGATAAAAAACTGCAGAGCGATATTGGCTGCCAACATCGGGTCCTTGTCTATTCAAGGTTGTAGGATCATGATTATCCCAAAAAATTTTCAATAATTCACTGTATGAAACTTCATTAGGATCATATTCAACTTGAACAGCTTCAGCATGGCCTGTTTTATCAGTACATACTTCTTCATAAGTTGGATTCGTCAATTTTCCCCCAGTATAACCTACTTGGGTAGAAGTCACTCCTTTGGTCTTTCGAAATAGATCTTCAACATGCCAAAAGCATCCTGCTGCAAATGTTGCCTTCATGATTAGATTAATTGTTTTTCTCAAATTAATAATTTACCAAATCAATAATAGAACACCATATCTTCAATTTGTTTTTTCCAAGCTGTACGATTCTTGGTTGCCTAATTAATTGATAATCACTATGCCTTGTTCAATTAAGAATTTCAAAGAACGTATGAATTCATCTTCAGATATCATATCATCAGACCACCAACCAGCGACATTTTTTACCCATTCTGGAATTTTAGATGTAGATGCAGTAACTGGCGGAATATCTTGTAGTCGTATTATTTTATTGTCAATTAAAAATTCCAAACCTTGGACAAAATCATCATCTGAGACTTTTTCAGTAGACCACCACTTGGCATTCATTTTAACCCAATCAGGAATATTTTGTTTTTCTGAGAATCCCAATACAGAATAAATGGAATTGTCTGGAAACTGTGAATCAAACCATTCTCTATAACTTGATTCAGTTTCATATCTATGAATGTAGTACGATGGGGGGTTAGAATTGTCAGGAAAATTTGGAATGTGTGTTTTTGGATAATTTACAACTTCTTGAATTGTATAACCATGAAACTGTGAATCAAACCATTCTCTATAACTTGATTCAGTGTCATATCTATGAATGTAGTATGACGGGGATTTTTCAACAGATGGAAACCCAGGTATTCTATCTCGTAAGTTTTCTAATGTTTTGTTAGTAATGGTTTCTTTTGATTCTTCTTGGGTTTGTGTTGAAACAGGTGGTGTTTTTGGAGTTACATTATCTGAATTTACAGATTTATTTGAAAAACTAAATTGAATTATTTTTTCTTGTGTATGACCCGCATAAGTTACAAGTATTGCATATGGTCCTTCTGCAGTCCATTTCGGACCACCAGGTATTATACTAGTTTTAAAATTTCCATTAGATGATAAAGATATTTGATCTAAAAAAACAAGATCAGATTCGGATGGATCAAGTACTCGAATAATTATAAATGGATGGTTTTCTTCAAAATCGACTTTACCAGAAACAAATATTGTATCATCTTCAGAATATTTTGTCTTATCAGTATCAAAATTTTGAATTTCTGCAAGAGCTGCAACAGGCCAAATCAAAATCATTGCACAAACACATAGAAAAACCGTTCTCATATTAATTTCAGTTCAGAAAATAATTAGTCTACACCAGTAAAAATATCCACTACTTTATTTGCCAGATTTTCAATGTTTGCTGATGGTTCTGCAGATATTAGCAAAAGGATTTGTGAAATTGGAAATGGGAAGCTAACCAATACTGCCTTGTCTCGTCTTGCGGCAAGATAGTTGATAGGGCCCAAAGTTTGGTCATATTCTTTTCTTATTGATGCACGAGAGACAAATTCAAAGAAAGATTCTAGTCTAGTTTCATCACCCTCATGGGGGGTGATTCCTGGTTTGAACCCGCCTGAGA
>CAYWRD010000072.1:0-6981 GCA_964460675.1 uncultured Nitrosopumilaceae archaeon | reverse complement strand
AATCTATTTCATTATTCCCATAAAGAACTGTGTTTCATGTCCCGCTTCTTGACAGGTAGAAATTATTTCACTAAACCCCGTTGATTTGACAGAACCTGTTAAAGGGTTCTGTCTAATTATAGAGATATTAGTTGACTAATTGGCTTGTTAAGCATTAAGATAATTACAAAAAATCATCCAGTTTCATTTTCTTTATTCTGTTTTCTCTTATCTTTAGGTAAAATCGAATAATTTCATAGAGTTTTTCTTCTACTGTAAGGCCATATTCTCCGCATATCTGTTCAAACCTAACATAATCATGATCGTTGAGTCTAATCTCAAATCTTCGCAAGGATATAGGAGCGTAGATGTAATCTTAAGGAGATGGTTATGATGAAAATTTTATCGTCTCTTTCTTCTTTGACCTGGCTTGTTTTGGCCCGGTACTCGATTTAAGACAAATCTTTTCTTAAAATTTCGCTTATTTTGAACGCTGGCGTTTGTTCCTTCTCTTTTTCTTCCCTCAACTTTTGGGGTCTGTCCTCTTACTTTTCCTGCTTTGGTAAGCGATCCGTGAGTTGCCATAGTCTAAGATGCCAGTTTAGTGAATTTATACATTTGGAATTTACCAGTATTGTGCCTTGATTTTCTCTATTACACGCTCGTGTTCTCTACTCTTTCTTCTTGCATATTTTTCCATTGCACCTAAAGGAACTCCTCCAAGAGATCTTGCAAGCATGTTAAAGAGGTATTTTTGAGGCCCACGGCCACCTGTCTTTGTCATGAATTTTTGGATTCCGTACTTGAAGTTGTGCTGCCAAGTTTTGTACATCACACCTAACTGGGCAGGATCCATCTCATTTCCAATGTTGAAAAATGAAGACTTTTCCAATAATCCGATTGGAACAAAGGTTAATGGCGTAGCAGTAAACATAGATTCTGGCTGTTCGCGCTCTAATTCATTAATAATACGAATTGTATCCCACGAGTCTTCAGGTGTTTCATCGTTGTCTAGACCCATAATCAAAGTAAATGCTGGAACCCAATAGTTTTCATTTAGTGTCTTTACGCCCTCTTTTACAACCCAGTGCCATTCTTCAGGAGAGTATGGTGCAAGTTTTCTATCTGCATATTTTCCAATTAATCTAAGACTGCCTGTTTCAAATCCACATTGAATGCCAGTCATATTACCAGGTCCGGAACGAATAATCTTTGAAAGATTAGGAATTAACTTCTCATCTGCAATGGCACCAGCTAGTGTGCCGTGAGTTGGATTGGTATGTTCAACTCCAGTTGACATGATAGCAGTGAATAGCTCCTCTAGAGCTTCTCTGTTTGGTTCCATTCCTTTTGCTGTTCTTGGATCCATACCATAAACGAAAATATCATCGCTGTGAATCCAAGCAGATCTTTCTCCACCTTTTTTCAGGTTAACTTCAATTTCTTTTTTGACTTTTTCAGGAGAATAATATCTCAAGGATCTTAGTGTAACATCACAGAACTTACATCCACGACCACATCCTCTCATTACTTCAACCATTCCATGCATACTTGGCTCAACAATCTCAGGAATTTCATCAAGTTCAGGTCTATCCCAAAAGTTTACGAATCTACCATGAAGTTTTCTTCCATCTCTTTCAAATTCTTTTATGTTTACTTTGAAATCATTTCGTTTTCTGAAAGGATCCATGTTTTCAAAGTCGCCATTAATCAAATAATTAAAGAATCTACCAGCATGTCCATCAATTTCAGGAGCTATTCCTCCAAGTTCTCCTTCGAGTATTGCATAAATTCCAAATTCTTCAATTTTTTCAGGAGCATAGTTGTATTGCCATGTTCCAGATGCACCAGAAATTACTTTGGCATTACTTCCGGTTTTTTCTTTTGCAGCTTTAATTCTGTGGTGTAGTTCTGTATTGTAAAGCTCATCATAAGAGATTTGTTTTCTTCCATAAGTAAAAGTCATAGTAACTGGTCCCATTCCCAGAGGATCCATTTCATATGTTCCAACTACTTGAGTTTCAGGTCCAATGAATTTTTCAATATGATCCGGATGTGCAACTACAACTTCGTCTCGTCTATAGCCATCTCGTAAAAGACCAGCTTCAACTTTACGAAGTCCGTATGGAGCATAATTTGCAACGCCATTAGTATGAGGAATGTAATTGCAGATAAAATCAAACAAAACCTTAGGGGTAACTTGGTTTTTTAGAATCTTGTACCAAAAGCTGTTCTTATCTCGATGAGGATCAATAGCTGGTGCACAGCCAAAAAACGTCGCCAACGAAATATGTCTATATGGAGACATTAGTGTCCTATCTGCAGTGAGAACGATCTTTGGTTTAGCCATCTAGCCTTCAATCGATTAATTTTCTAATTTATTTTAAGTCTTGCTGGTTTAGTTTAATAATTTTCTAAAATTCCAGCCTTATTTCGATAAAAATGTCCAAACTCCTTGTTTTGCATAAGATGCTGTCCATCAAATACGGTTCCATCTCTGCAGACTAGATCTTCTCCCACACAGCAGCTGCCACAAATCCCCACACCACATTTCATCATCCTTTCCAGACTTGCCTGAACAAACAAACTCTTAGAAAAAGCAGACTTTACTGTTTTGTACATCATTATTTCAGGGCCGCATGTATATACCCCATCAAAGTAAGATTCAGAGATTAATTTCTCGGCAGTATCTGTTACAAAACCTTTCTGACCATATGAACCATCATCGGTGCAAACAATTACCTTGTGGGGATTATTTTGTAGCAGATGGTTTGCCAAATCTTCAAAAAATACTTCATCTTTTGATTTTGCTCCAATTAAAACAGTAACATCATCACTTTGCTTTACATGAGTCAAGAGACGCATCAATGGAACAAGTCCCGTTCCTCCTCCAACCAACAACAACTTACCATGTTTCAAATCAAAAGAGTTACCATACGGACCTCTTACTCCTATCTTTTCGCCCACTTTGATATTGTAAAGACCGGTAGATGCTGGACCATGCTTTCTTACAGTAAATGCAGCTTTTCCATCTTGTTGAGTAATCATTACACTCATTGGAAGCTCATTAATTCCTGGAATCCAAACCATTGCAAATTGACCGGGCATAACAGAAGGTAAAACATCATCTGAAAAGGTGAGTGTTCTTACAGTAGGTGTTTCATCTACAACTTTTTCAATTGTACAAATTTTTGGATGATTAAGATTTCTTTGCAAGACCTACCATCTCCTCTATTTTTGAAAATCCATGTTGTTTCATGTAAGTAGTCATCCCATTATTAATCTCATCAAAGACAGAAATCCAATTATCTCCTACAGCACTTCCAAGCTGTACAGCAGATGCACCAGCTAAAATAAACTCTATTGCATCTTTCCATGTAGAGATACCACCACATCCTATAATTGGAATGTCATATTTTGATGATATTTCGTAAACACAACGAACTGCTATTGGTTTTATGGGAGTTCCAGACAGTCCCCCAAATTTATTGCTAAGAATTGGTCTTTGAAGTTCAGTGTCAATTGCCATTGCTCTAATGGTATTGATAGCAGTGATTGCATCAGCACCACCATCTATTGCAGCTTTGACAGTGTTAAGATAGTGAGTAGTTCCTAATCCTACTTTTGCAATTATTGGAACATCAGTTACTTGTTTTATTTTTGAAATAATTTTTCTAACAAGTTCTGGATCATCTCCTACCTCCAAACCAACTTTTGCCACATGAGGACATGAAAGATTTATCTCAAAGCCGGCAACTTTGATTTTTTCAAATTTTTTTATCATAAATTCAAAGTCTTCTTCTAAAGAACCAACAAGACTGACTAAGACAGGAACTTCTTGGTTTGGCTCGATCATTTTTGCAAAATTTTCAGCACCCGGATTAGAAAGACCTACAGCATTTATCCAACCTCCATGTCCAACACTGAAGATCGTAGGGTTTGGATATCCTTCCCAAGGCTCCCTACTAAGAGACTTGGTAACAACAGCACCAGCTCCTGCACGATAAATTCTATTGAAAACATCAAGAGAAATGCCCAGTATTCCAGAGGCAAGCATTACGGGATGACTTAATTGTAATTTGCCAATACAAGTAGATAGATTTGGTTCCACTTTGATTCTGTAACTAAGCTTGGAATATAACAGTTAATTCATGGAATTTCTGGTACCTTTTTTAAAGGAGGTTGAAAATCATCTAGTCATGTATTCTGTAATTTTAACAGAGTTTGGTGTTGCCATTTTCAAAGAAGACAAATTAGAAAAATCATTTCCATTCTCAAATCCAGTTAAGGAGTATCTTGCCATCAGACAAAGAGATGCAAAATTAAATCAAATCATATCATTTCTTCGTAATATTGAGACAAGCATCACAGTCAGTGATGAAGCACTGCTAGCCCTATTAAAAAAAGAATCAATTGACGCACAAATAATGGATGAAGAAAAAACAGAAGAGATACAATCAAACAAACCACAAATAATTGTAGATTCAGGTTTTGCTTCCAATCCACAAGATGCACTAGGAAAACTTCGTAATTTTGCATTAGAGTTATCATCATCAAAAGTTACAGAAGTATCTGAAAGCCCAGACCTACACATAATCCAAGCAATCAATTCACTAGATGAAATAGATAAAATTTCAAACGCTCTAAGTTCTAGACTAAGGGAGTGGTATGGCCTTCACTTCCCAGAGCTTGACAACATTGTAGATAGTATTAATGGTTATTCACAAATTGTTCTTGCTGGAAAAAGAGATAATTTAACAAAACAGACTTTTGAGGATGCAGGTTTTCCTGATTCCAAAGTAGAAATGCTTTCTTTAATTAGTAAAAAAAGTAGAGGTGGAGATATTTCAGATGAGAATCTTGCAATAGTACAATCAATTGCTAAACAAATTCTAGACTTTCATGAATTAAGGAAAAAACTTGAAGAGCATATCGAATCTCAAATGAAAGAAGTAGCTCCAAATCTTTCTGTAATTTTAGGACCTGCAGTAGGTGCAAGAATTCTTGGCAGAGCAGGAAGTCTCAAAAAATTATCTTCAATGCCTGCAAGTACAATTCAAGTACTAGGTGCAGAAAAAGCATTATTCAGGTCACTCAAAACGGGTTCACAACCACCAAAACACGGGTTACTATTCCAACATGCACTTGTACATGCAGCTCCTAGATGGCAAAGAGGTAAAATTGCCAGGGCTATTGCAGCAAAGGCAGCAATTGCATCCAGGGTTGATGTCTACGGAGCACAACTAAACGAAACTTTGCTTGAGAAATTAAATGTCAGAGTAGATGAGATAGGTAAAAAGTACGAAAAGGCCCCAGAAAGACCTACAAGAAAACCCGAATATTCAAGAAAGAACGAAAGGAGTTTTAGAAAAGGTGGACAAAAAGATTTCTCAAAAAACAAAAAGATGAAAGGCAAAAAGAGAAAGAAGTTTGGAAGAAGATAAGAGTTTTTTCTGGATTAAATCAGAAGGAGAGAAAAAATTAGCTACTGAAAATTTAGTTCCAGGGAATCAAGTATACAGAGAAAAACTAGTAAAAAACAAAGGAACCGAATATAGAATTTGGGATCCGTTCAGAAGTAAATTAGCAGCTGCCATTATGAATGGACTAGAAGAATTCCCATTCAAAAACAAATCAACAGTTCTTTATCTTGGTGTATCTACAGGAACTACGGTTAGCCACATATCTGATATAGTCGGTCCAAGTGGGATGATTTTTGGAGTAGAACATGCAAGTAGAGTGGCAAGAGATTTTCTAGATAGAGTTGCAGGACATAGATCAAATATCATTCCAATTATGCAAGATGCAAGAAAGCCTAAAGACTATTTTTCAATTTTTGGTAAAGTGGATATAGTTTACGTAGATATTGCACAGCCTGATCAAACAGCTATTGCTATTGCAAATTGTGATACTTATTTGAAAAAAATGGGCTATTTGTTTTTAGTAATCAAAACACGTAGTATTGACGTTACAAAATCACCAAATAAAATAATAGAAGAAGAGATGGAGAAATTAAAACCAAAATTTCTAATTTTACAAAGAATAAATTTACATCCATATGATAAAGATCATGCAATTATTATAGCTAAAGCAAAGTGACTGTTTGCATAATCATCTTTGCAGGCATCCAGCTTGTACGCACAAAATTAGGAAATGCTTGGTTTTCCTGATAATATTTTGTAACAAATCCAATTGTTTTTGAATCTGAAGGATAACCACTGCCTATTTGATGAATTTTTTGTATTCTTGCAATAGCTCTATCACGGTTCACCTTAGCTACAATTGATGCTGCTGAAACTACAACTGATTTGCTTTCTGCATGATGATATGATCTAACCTTTGAAAGATTCGATAATGAGGATATTTTTTTTCCAAATCTTAATGGATTAACATCGCAAGAATCCACATAAGTTAAATCAGGACGAAGTTTACTAATTATTTTTGCCATGTATTTTGCTTCTAAGTTGTTTAAATTGTGTTTTTTAACATTAGCATCTATTATTCTTGGATTAACCCTAAAGACAGAATAGTTGTCAGCAATCTTTATGATTTCTTTGTACAATTCTTCTCTTACTTTTGGAAGTAGTTTTTTGGAATCTTTTACTCCAATAGAAGCCAAGTCATTAATTGCTGGTTTTTTTACAGATACACCGGCAACTACTAGAGGTCCCAACAAAGATCCGCGTCCGGCTTCATCTACACCACAAACCAGCATGATGTTGATCAGAATTCTAAATTATTAAACCATTATAGGTGAAAAATAAAAAGGAAATTTGTTGGAAATTACCGATAAAGAGTTTAAAGAAATTACCGAGGGTACAACAAAGCTACTTGTTCCAAATAGATCACTAATAGATAAAACACCTCCAAAAGAACCAGCATTTTTTAATCCAAGAGCAAAAAAGACAAGAGACTTTTCAATACTTGCTTATGGTGCTTTTTTAAAATAATACCAAGGTCCAAAGTTATTTTTGGAAGGATTTTCGGGACTAGGAGCTAGGG
>CAYWRD010000071.1:0-7075 GCA_964460675.1 uncultured Nitrosopumilaceae archaeon | reverse complement strand
ATCGAATCTATTGCATTTTTGATTAAACTTCGATAATCTCTATCACCCATCATGATAAATCATCTTCAGAATAGATCAATATAGGTTAGCTCATAATTTGTACTAGAAATTTTGAAATCTTTCCAGCCAAGGCTAATGTAACAAAGTGAGTTCCAAATCCTAACACTGCTCCGATTATTAGATTCCCTGTGCCATAGTAAATTCCTAAAAATATTCCAAGTGGAGGCAAAGCAAAAATCATTCCCATGAAGGTGCTTACCCATATAGTATTGATTACGGTCTCAGTTGAAATATCAGTTTTTTTCTTTGGAAACCTAATCATTGCCTAACAGACTATTCTTCTTCTAGAATTAATTTTGACATTGTAGTCTCTGTTGGAATTTTTTGCTCTACTGCATATGCTATTGCAGCTAGATTTCTTACTTCAAATGAGGTTAATTTTGTTATTGCTATGATAGTAGAGAAACTAAACATTTTGGTAAATGATCTAGTAGATGCATGATAAATTGCCATTTCAAATGATCTTTCAAATTCAGCAACTGCATCTAACTCGTTTTCAGACTCTGGAATTAAGCTCTTGTAACGTGTGTTTGATAATTCATTTAATGCATCTTTTACAGTAGCTGCTGCCATCATTCTAGATAGTAATTCTTTTGGTGCAGTTGGTGTAGTAACTACTACAAGATCTTCGATTTGTGATTCATCTAATTCCCATAACTTACCTCTGATGACACTAAGTAAATTGTAAAAATCAATATCCATTCCAACAAGTTTGATAACATCTCGATCTCTGGTATTTTTCAAAGCCCTTCCTAGATGTTGATATAAAATTTTGTCAAAATAAGTATCAAAGACTTGGATGTTTTTTGTTTCATTGTATAATGATGCAGCTTTTCCAATCTCTTCTCCAAATTGAACTGCATTTAAGCTTGCCACTACTTCTTCAAGATCTTTTGCAACTAAAGCTTTGATTATGATATCCCTTTGTTTGATTAACTCTTCTGCATGAAGATTAACATGAGACTCAATATCTTCCTGTGACTTTCCTAAAACTTTTCCTTTCAAAATTACCTTTAGATTCAAAATGATAAATTTCATGTAGTAAGCATCTAGTATTGGGGAATCTCCTGCAGTCTTTGCTATTCCATAATGAACATCAGCTAAATGACTTCTGAAAGCAGATTCTATACCATGAGATGTATATGGCTTTTCGACATCTGTTACTGCATCCCCATAAATGGTATTTTTGATTCTTGTCATTAACTCTTCAAGATCTCTTGATTCTGCCAATGTTTGAAAATCAGCTTTTTTGAGAAGCTTACCTCTTTGGCTATATGACTTGACTGAGGCATAGACATTTTTAGAACGGCCCATTTTGATGATTCTCCCTAGGCAACGGATTTTAATGTTTGGCGATCAAATAACTAAAAATAACATATTTTATTAATAAATCTTAGGGCACTTTCTCTCTGGGTCTTGTTTAATTCCATAAACGCCTCTAGAAGCTCCTTTTGAACCATTAAGGAATCATCTTTCAAGTCCTTTAGTTTGGATAGATCAAAGGGTAGTAATTCGAGTTTATTGTCACAAAACCCCTTTGCATATTTTTGAAATACAGAATAGATGAATTGGGGACTCGATTTTCCTAATTCTAAAATTATTTTCTCATACTGCCTTTCCTTGGAATCTGATTGTTCAAAAAATTGTTTGAGTAAACTTTCTCTGTTTTCAATCTCCTTTATAGATAGGGCAATTAGTATCCCTTTTTTTGTTAGGTGGTAATAGGGAATTCCTTTTTCTTGAAGAGCCTTTGGTCCACGTTTGAGTGGTAATCTACCATCTTCTTCTACAATCTCTAATGGAATTAGGATTTCATCAAGATCCCTGAAAATTCCTGAGTAAAGATTTTTCCAAGCTATCCCGTGACTTTTAGCAATCTTTTGTGAAATTGCGGTTCTTGTTCTCTCAGCTGGATTTGTTTTTCCTGCTAAAATTGATATTATTGCCCGTTGTCTTTGGGCCTCTCCTGTCAATTCTTCAAATTTTGTTTTGAACGTATCAAAGATGCCTAATTTTGTGCCTGACTTTACTTTCATTAAGGCTCCCCTTTATCATAAAAATCAAATTCCATGATATTATTAATTAATACTAAAATATAATAATTTATTTTTTTACTAGTTCTGTGGTCTCCAACCCTTAAATAATTTTCAATATCGCTTGAACGTAATGAATTCTAGGAACCACAAGTATGCTCTATTACTTGTGGCCGCAGTCGCCATTACAGCAACTGGTGCAATGTCGCAGGCATTTGCACAACAAGTTACCGATGGAATGGACGGATATGTTCAAGGAACTAGTGGAATCTACACTGGAAACCCAAACGAATGTTGGTATGATGACGGCGAAGGTAACATGCTACCCTGTAGAATTGATACAGGTGATACAGCATGGATGCTAACTGCATCATCTCTGGTACTCTTTATGACTCCAGGAGTTGCCTTCTTCTATGGTGGTTTAGCCAGATCAAAGAACGTTACAAACGTTATTGGTATGACTTTCATCATCATGGGTCTCATGGCAGTTCAATGGGCAGTGTATGGATACTCTTTGTCATTTGGACCAATAGATAACGATGCTAACATGTTTATGGGCAACTTAGATTACGTTGGTCTAAACCAAGTATCACACTATGCACCACTAGGTGAACCAGGACCTTGTACTGATACATGGTCTGCTGCATATCAAATGCAAGTCTTCCACGAAGACGAGACATGTAGTCAAGGTTGGCCAGGAACTGTTCCACATCAACTATTCATGGCATTCCAAGGAACCTTTGCAATAATCACACCTGCACTAATTGTTGGTGGCCTGATTGATAGAATCAAGTTCAGCGCACTAATAATTTTCGTACTTCTATGGGGTACATTCGTCTATGACCCAATCGCACACTGGGTATGGGGCGGTGGATACATAGGAGGAGGTGCATTAGACCTTGATCCAGATCTGTCACCAAGCTACGCGCTTGACTTTGCTGGCGGTACTGTAGTTCACATTTCTTCAGGATTCTCTGCATTAGCAGGAGCTTTGTTACTAGGCCGAAGACTCGGTTATGGCAAAGTTCCAATGGAACCACATAACATTCCAATGGTTGTATTAGGTGCATCCATTCTATGGTTTGGATGGTTTGGTTTCAACGCAGGAAGTGAAGTAATGGTAGATGGTATCACAGTAAGTGCTTGGGTAGTAACTAACATTGCAACAGGTATGGCTGCAGTTACTTGGGTTTTGATGTCTTGGGCTCATACAGGAAAACCAAGTATCATCGGAGCTGCAACCGGTGCGGTAGCAGGATTGGTAACAATTACCCCAGCTTCTGGTTGGGTAGGACCAATGGCTTCTATCATCATGGGTATCGCAGCAGGAACCATCTGTTATGGTTGTGTAGCATTAAAGAACGCACGAAAGTGGGATGACGCACTCGATGTATGGGGAGTACACGGAATGGGTGGTCTTACAGGTGCAATCTTGACTGGTACACTAGCTAGTCCACACATCTGGGATACCGGTGACGGTATTGGTGCATGGACTGGAACACCAGAAGGAATGGAACAACAAGCTATCAGCATCATCGGTGCAGCAATATCCATTGGATATGCATTCGGTGTAACAGTTGTTATCCTCAAAGTAATGGATGTAGTTTGGCCTGGCGGAATAAGAGTTACTCCAAAAGAAGAAGAGATTGGATTAGATCTCGCACAACACGGAGAAAGAGCATACGTCAACGAATAGAAAAAACTTCCTTTTTCTTTCCTTTTCTTTATTCTAAAATCAGTCAATACAACAATTAATTTACAGTCTTAGTTTTTTCATTTTATGCTAATCAGTACAAGTAAGCTTAATTCTAAATTAAATAATGAAAATTTAATCATAATTGATACAAGATCCTTTAAGGAATATTCAGAAGGTCACATACCCGGCGCTGTGAATTTAGATCTATTTGCATTTCATTGGATTGATACCAGCAAACAAGGAATTGAAAATTTTAATTCTCAAGCTAAAACTCTGTTTTCTTTTGTTGGGGTAACTCCAGAAAAGAAAGTAGTATTTTATGATGATATATCTGGAATGCTTGCAGCTCGTGGTGTATGGATGTTAATGTATTTCTCTCATCCAGATGTTTCTATGTTAGATGGTGGATTTACAAAATGGCAAAAAGAGAACTTACCAATTGAGACAAAAACAAATGCATTCAAACCGTCACCTTTTTCAGGAAAAATTGATTCTAAAATAATTATTGGATATGAAAAAATTAGAGATAATCTTGATTCTCTTACAATAATAGATGCTCGCTCTATTGGAGAATATGATGGCAGTGTGGTAAGAGCTGCCCAAGTAGGCCATATCCCAAATTCAATCAACATAGATTGGAATGAAAATATTTCAGATGATGGTACATTCAAAGAAAATGATAAACTATCAAAAATTTATCAATTATCAAAAGATTCCGATATCGTTACCTATTGTCAGGGAGCATATAGAGCAGCTAATTCGTTTTTAGCTCTCAAAAAATTAGGATTTGACAATGTCAAAGTCTACCTTGGATCTTGGGGTGAATGGGGTAATCGTTTAGATCTGCCAGTCACGAAATAGTCTGATTTTTTTCGTATTGTTTTTCTATTACTCTAGTAATATTGTTTTATGGGATTTCTAAAGAAACTCAAAGATACTGCTGAAAAAGGAGTAGAGAAAGGAGCTGATCTTGGCAAGAAGGGAGTTGAAAAGGGAAGTGAACTTGGAACCAAAGGATATGAAGGTGCCAAAGATGCTGCAAAGAAAGGACACGAAAAAGCTAAAGACAAAAAGTAATTTTCTCTAAATTCTAATTTTTCCACTTGAATTGATTATAGATTAATTCAGGTCTAATAGCTCTGAATGGTTGTGCTCCACCATCATACCATTTTGTAAAGAATTCATACAAGTGCAACCTGAGTGACTGAATGTATACAATAAGACCTTCGATCATCATAATTCCCAAGTTACCACCAATAATCATCGCCCAAGCACCAACTGATTCAGAACCACCAAGTGAGGCATATGCATTGTTAACTGTAAGCAACAAAGCTGCATGCACCAATAACATAATTCCAAGCCGAGCATAGCTTATGGTGTGTGCTAAGCTTTCTACAGTTTTACCAAGGAATACCTCCATAACTACATTAGCTGCACTTCCACCATCTTCTGGATGTCGTTTTGCATGCATTATTCCGCCTATCATCATCATAGCCATTGATGCTATTACAATAACAACTGCAATTCTAGTTACAATCCAGACAGTTGCCCATTCTCCTAGGAAAACTGTAACCCATGGAACAACTTCATTGTGGACCTTAGAATACATATTCATTACATCATATTGTGAACCAATTGCGCACATCATAATGACAACAATTCCTCCATAGAGAGTTATGTTAGGAACTGATTCCATAAATGCAACAAATTTGTGTCCTTGTTGAATTTGACGTTTAATTCTAAGAATCATTGCCCAAACTAAATGAATAATTCCGAGGAATAATGAAACTTTGAGAATATCAATTACTTGTTCAAAGGTTAATTCAGCAACACTTAGTATTCCTACAATCCAGCTTACAGAATGAAGCGGTCCACCTTTCTCAAGTAGCCCTTCAAATGGCGCTAAGTGATCAATATGATAACCAAACATCTCTCCTGTGCCCACTCCTGCAATGGCTGCAGCAGCTCCAGAGATTGCAATTAACATACCCCATCTTGATAAGTTTCCCTGTCCTTTGACCTTGAATAAAAGACCCATTCCCATAAGTAATAGGCCATGACCCAAATCGGCAAACATTATTCCATAAAAAATTGGCCACATCATAGCAATCATAGGAGTAGGATCTTCCTCTCCTTTCTTTGGGATGCCCTGACTTTCTGTGATTACCTCAAATGTTCTAACAAATCTCTTGTTATCAAATAAAGTTGGGACTTTGTCTTGTAAATCGGGATCGGTAATATCTTCAACAATTGAGGTCCATTGTTTAGTGGCATTTTTGAATTTCTGCTCCATCTTTTTTGGAATAAATCCCTGGATAACTGCAAAGTGTTTTGTTCCACCGGGTTTTCTCAAAGTTTCTAAAACATCTTTTGCTACTTGTGCTTGTTCATGAATTGATAACACATCACGTCTCAAGTCTTTTTGCATTTTTGCTAATTTCTTTTCGATTTCTGATTTTTTGGTAGTTAGTTCTTTTATTTTTGATTCAGCTAGAGCATAAGCTTCACTTGGCACTTGAGGTAGTCCCTCAGGAATTGTAAATACATTAGCATTGAATCCTCTTAGAATCTTGAGAACTTTTTCGGACTCTTCTGTGCTTGAAATTACTAAAAGTGCTGCTTTGTCTTTACTTTCCAAATCATATTTGTAAAATGTAATTCCTTCTAAGGAACGACTGATTTCATCATAATCTTCAGAATTAATTACAAAAAGATTGGTGTAAAAATATTTCATTAATCCAAAGCCTGAAAGATCCATGTTCAGTTTTTTTACTACTTCTAAAGTTTCTTTTAAAGAGCGATATTCTTCTAAGGAACGTTTCGTATCTGCATTCTCCTGCAGTAATTTAGCTGGCTCTTCAATAATTGATGGAGCTGTTTTTTGCAAGTCTTTGACCAAATTTTCGACTTGATCTATTTCATAATCATGCTTTTTGATAACAGTACCCTTAAAGAGAATCTCTAAAATCCCAACTGTTGGTGGAATACCTAAACCCTTTACTACATCATCAATTTCTTGGTAAATTTTTTGAGCCTCTAGTAGTATGTCGTCAATTTCTGGTGTTACTAGGTCACTTTCAGTATCTACTTTATGAAACCATTCAAACTCTGTTAATCTGGAAATTGCTTGAGGAGACTCACTTCTTGGTAAAATAACGGTTCCAAGTTTTAGATCGGCAACAACCAAGACACTTCGTTGGACTTTTCTTTGATTTTAATATCTTTCTGAAACTGATCAAAATTCCCAAACATTAAAATCCATTATAGATGAACGGCCTCCATTGGC
>CAYWRD010000070.1:2233-7121 GCA_964460675.1 uncultured Nitrosopumilaceae archaeon | reverse complement strand
AATAGATTACAAAATGTACGAGAAGAGTATGATTCCGCTGTAAGCAAATTAATGACTGTAAAAAAAGAAGTCAATGAAAAATCACAACAGTTAGAATCACTAAACAAGCAATATGAAGATATTAAAAGAAAAATTAGTGATGAAGATAAAAAATTCAAGGAAAATCAAAAAGCCATAAAAGAACTAGACAGAGCAAGGGAAGATCTATCAAAAATAAAAAAAGAGCATGAAGAATTAAAAGAAAAATTGAATGAAGAACAATCATTACTACGAGAGACAAACAAACAAAAAATTCAATCAGAGCAAGAATTAGAAGAAATTAACTCAAGGTTATACAATGCAAGGCAAGAACTAGAAAAAATGCCACCAGAAGCAAAGCATGAATCAGGTAGTGCCCTATCAAACAAAGAACAAGAAATCATAGAAGGGAGTTACAGTAAACAAGACCCAAGAGGAGTAATAGAAGCTGCCAGTGCTGTTGTTGCATCTCTAAAATCAAAACTAAACATGAAACAAAAAGAATTAGAAACTGTTCAACGCCTTTTAGAAAAAGAAAGAAAAGAACACGAAGAAGCAAAAAATGAATTAGCGAAATTAAAGAAGGATTAGTTACTCAAGATAGTGTTTTTTCCACTTTGATTTCATATCTTCTTCTGTCACACCTATATCATACAATGGAGAAGTGACCTGTTCAATATCATCCACATGAACTAAAACAATAGAACCAATAGGGCTTTTTACGCCAGTTGCTCTGTAGTGATTTAGAATTTCTTCATAAAGATCACCTTCTGTCAAAATTTTTGCAGTTCCTTTGAAAAGAAATCCCTTTCTCAAAATCGGATCAATTACATTAATTTCCAAATTAGGATTGGATTTCAAGTTTTTTATCGTATCTGGTGAACGAATATCGGCAAACGCGAGAGTTTCAGAATCCCAAACAATAATTGTCCCTTTTGGAGACAGATTAGGTGTGTTGTTATCTGATACAGTTGCAACATATCCAAGTTTCTGTCTTTTTAAGAATGATTCAATTTGATTTGTCAACAAGATATTGAAAGTGTAAATAATGTGTTGTTAATTAACGCATTGCATCTGCAATGTAGCCATATGCAAAATAGTATGCTATTCCTCCTCCCAAAATAGCTGTCCAAATAACAATTTTTTTAGTTTTTGACATGATGTTTGTCAAACATTACATATTATTGAATCATACGAAATTACTTTCGGGTAGGATCATGTTTTCGTCCAATATGCTGTGCCAATGCAATTGGATCTTCGCCAAACTCTCTTCCACAATATACACAATGAAATTCATATTTTGTGGACATTGCTGATACTCAAAAAACCAGCTTAATAAAAAATTTTCATTTGATTCAACCATATATCATACAATGTTCACATTCACAACTTGGTTGTTGTTTTGTTTTGGCCAAACATTTTTTGTGTTGACCTGCTTGACATTGAACGCATATCTCATCAATATTATCTACTTTGGAATATTTTTTAGATTGATCAAAACCAAATCCACCATCTCTTGGTCCTACCATGAACTAATTTGAAGTATCTAGTATTTCTACTTCACTAATTCAGGGATTTTTGTATTGTTTCATACAGTTCTTTTCTGAATGTTTCAATTATGCCCCGAATTTCAAAAGTATCCAAGCCTCCTGAGGAAGCACGCGTAGCCTTTAGTAAGTAATGGATGCATGCTTCTTCGATTTTTCCAACATAATAGCCATACAAAAAATCAAGTTCATTTTCGCATTTCCAAATTTGCCCTACTTTGGGAAATGACTGGTTTATCTCAGTAGGTATCTCGGAAATTCTTAATTTTACATATTTTTCTATAGATTTTCTAATATTAGGATCTTGAAGCAAATCAGAGAAACTTGGAATTACTGGTTTTTATCATTATCATCTTGCGAAGATTTTTTGTCCCAAAGATGCATGTTTCCCCGCAGCATGAAAGCGCCAACAATTATTGCCACTAATCCTGTTGCAAGAAAAACAAAAAACCTTCCGACATCTTTGATGTTTGCCAAGCCACAGTTCTAGAAACTCATTGTAAATATAATTTCAATGGTAAGATTAATGACTAAAACGACCTCAGTCAGAACCATGAATTGTAAAAACTCCAAAATTGGATGTTATCACGATAATGCAATTCATTTTGAAGGGAAAGGAAAGTGTCTTGTAAGAGGGTGCAAGTGTGAAAAATTTCAATAATTCAAAGAATCAAGATGAGATAACAGATTATTTAAGAATGGAGCTTGATTCATTGTATGAAATACTAGGACAAATGTTTGCAAGTCATGGCAATCTGAATTTGAAAGGCAGATCTGTTTTGGAAAAAATAGATCAAAGTCTTTATCAAAAAATTTGCAATGAAATGGAATATTGCAAAAATAAATCACAGTTTAATTATATGGATACAAAAAAATTAGTAAAATTACTTGTTGTAAATCTGAAAGAAATTCACATTAACGAAACAAAAATACCTGCAACTTTACTATCTGTTATCTTGATAAAAATAGGCTTGTCTAGGTTTTGCAAATGTTAGATTTTGGATAATTGATTTTCAAGTGTTTGAATTTCTTTTTGCATTGAATTTTGTTTTTCTTGGGCAAAGTCTTTTTTTGCCTGAATTATTTGAGTTAGTGCTTTCTTATAATCAGGATCATTTTCCTGGATTACATCACATGAATCCAATGATTTTATCTCTCCATTTACGGCTGCAATTGCACCTTTTTTGTTGAATTTGACAATGCCTCCAAATGCTTCAATCAACATAAAAGCACCATCTGACTTGCACTTGTAGGTAACTTTACCTGTATCAGTATTGTATAATTGTGAAATTCCTCCGGGCTTTTTTGTAACTACCACACCCATAAATCAAGAGAAAAAAACAGTATGATTTTAGCCTTTCATTCCATATCCCATTAAAACAGAATAACAGCCAAGACCACATTTTTCACAGTTTGGCTTCATTCCATCCTTTTCTGCACTTCCAATGCAGCAAGGCAATTTTTCTCTTCCCTTATGGTCTACAGAAATAATTGCCCATGTGGGACAGTCAATCGGAGTAGTTCCTTTCCCACCCCAGCTAGTCTTCATAATTTCTAGTTGTTCTTTTGGATTAATGATATAGTCCTTAAGATCTGTTGCTTGTCTTTCTAAAATATAATCAATTACTTTGTTTCTTTCTTCCCCAAATGGAAGCCACAGTGGATCTCCATCAACGAAAGGAGTATGAAATTGAACCCCAATTTTATTAGAATAATCCTTCCAATCATCTAATACCTGTGGGATTGTTTTGTAGTTTTTTGAATTAATAGTCATAGTAATCCAAATGTCTTTCCAAGCTTTATCACCACTGTTTACATAATCCAAAACATTCTTTCTTGTTTTTTCCCATGCTCCTTCCCCTCTAATCTCATTGTGGGTCTTTTTATCACCATCAATTGAGACCCAGTAAAAATAGATTCCATCCAATTTAGGTATCGGGTACGTCCCATTAGTAACAACACAAGCACGCTTGGGAAATTCTTTTGCAAACAATTCAACTACATCTTTTCTCATAAGAGGCTCACCGCCTACAACAGTTACGATAAAGACATGGTTTTTCTTAAATTTCTCATCAATGATTTTCTTCCAATCATCTATGCTTAGGTCTTGGTCTTCTTTTCTGTTAAGCCACCAATAGCAATGTTCACAATGCAAGTTACATACATTGATTATATCAGCTGAGCCATAAAATGGACTTCTTTTATTGAATAGTTTGTATCCTAGATATTTTTTGAAAAGATGCAAGTATGCAGGAGTCTCTCTTGCAATTTGAACTGGGCCCCTACCCATTATTTCCATTAGAACACCTCAATTATTGGCATACTATTGTTGAGGATCCTCATTGGAGGAAGCCATTGTTCCTAACTGTCTATCAATTTCAGTTAAGGCAAGTTTGTCCCTACCGATCAAATCAAATTTTTGAAGAATGTCTTCAAATTTTGTTTCTTCTTGTACTTGCTCATCGATAAACCACTCCAAGAACGTGTAAGTTGAATGATCTTTTTCTTTTTGAGCAATATCAACCATCTTGTGAATAGCTTTTGTAACAGTTTGCTCATTTTTCAAGGCCATCTTGAAAGAAGCTTCAAGAGATTTGTATGAACCTTGAGGTGATTTTATTGCAGGAATCTCAGCTTGGACTCCCAAATTATTGACATAATGAATGATCTTTAGCATATGTGTTCGTTCTTCATCTGATTGGGCGTAAAAATAATTTGCAGCACCATGATATCCTGTCACTTCTGCCCAAGAAGCCATTGCTAGATAAGTATTAGATGCGCCAGATTCTAAAGCAATTTGATCATTTAATGCCTTTTTCATTTTAGTAGAAAGTCTCATCATGAACCCTATGCAATATTATGATATAAACAATTCCCATTCAAAAACGCGTTACAATAAATATAATTGCAAACCCCGACAAAAAAACAATTCCAGCATAGCTTAGTATTTTTAAGAATAAAGATGGGTGCCATTTCTTTTCAAGGAATCGTCCTTGGACTAGTTTAAAATTAAAGATTGCAAATATTGGTGCAATAATAAAAGACATCACAGTGGCAAAATCCACCAGTGACCTTAGATTATCCTCAAACTGAAATACAACGATGAGTGACCCAATTGCTAGGCCAAGAAGGAATACTACGTAAAATGTACGAGGTTTTGAGCGAAAAAATGGTTCTTTTTTTGTAAACAAAAGTTCTATGGTTCTATGCAACGAACGTGAATACCCATCAAATACAGCAATAATTGTACCAAACATTACGGTAAATGCAGATGCAGAGATTATGATGTAACTCCATTGACCAATGGTTTGAGTGTAAAGAGT
>CAYWRD010000070.1:0-2223 GCA_964460675.1 uncultured Nitrosopumilaceae archaeon | reverse complement strand
GTTACCACATGGTGTGCAAAATTTGCATTGTTATTTGGAAGATCTATTCCCGTATCAAAGAAAATAAAAGAACCAAGCGTGACAAACATAACTGCAAGTCCAGCTGTAATTACATAAGCTAATCTGAATTCAAATAATGTTTCTCTTAATTTTGGCCGGTAATTGCTTTGCTTAATTCTTGCCAGAGTCCACAAGCTATTCCAGCTAGAAAGATCAATTGCAATTGGCATCCAACCCATCAATGCAAGTAAAAAGAATATGCCAGAAGAATCCCATAATTTTTCAGATTCAAAAGACTGTGTAGATACAGGTCCATTATACAACGCTAGTGAAAATGCAACCACAGTAGAAACCAGCAAAACAATTGCAACTATCTTTACGAGTCCATCAAGCGCACTGTATTTTCCTATAGCTAAAATAGATACGCAGATTGAAAACAAAATAATTAATGTCCATGGGCCAAGAAACTCCAATCCAAACAGATTCTCAAAAAATCCTGCAGCTACAAACCCCACTGCGCCTGTTACAAAAAACATTGATGCAATAGTTATTAGAAAATACAGCCAAAGTGCAGGTTTTCCCAGTTTTTGATAACCATCTATTATACTGGTTTGCGTAACATTTGCATATCTTGAACCGTACTCAAAGAAAGGATACTTTAGTAAATTAGCCAAAACAACAAAACCAATCAACAACAAGCCAAACTCAGCACCTGCTCTAGTCGATTGGACCAAATGAGAAACACCTATTGCTGTACTTGCAAATAATATTCCAGGTCCTGCAGTTTTTGAGAATCTTGAAAGCTTCTCATTCATTGAAAAGAAATAGTGCCAGTATCATATAATCTAAAATTCATGCAAGAAAAAGAAGATTAACCACGTCTACCAAAGTGAGCGTTTACACATAGTTTTTGTTTTATTTGTCTTATTTCCTCTTTTTTACAATAATTCTGGAGTTATGTGATTTTTTCAATAGACCACTTATCGTTTACCCAGATTCCGACAACGGACACATCATAATTCCAAGATTTTATCGCATCTACACTTTTTTTGATGTGACCTAGATGTTCTTCGTTTGATACTGGATTGCCAGCACAATCATAATGGCCAGAAACGACTATCAAATTTGACTTGTGAGCATTAATGGAAATGTCAACCTTTTTTTTAATGGATGATAAATCCTGGTCATCTGCCACAGTCTTGTCTACACCTGGCTCAGTTACAGTATCTACAAAATCTACGGAATAATTTTCCTTGATCCAATTTATTATTGGAATCTGTATTCTGCCGTCCATGCAGCAAATAGATGTTGCAAATTTTCCTTCTACCATAATACTTACAGTTTTTTACTTGAATAAATTTATTTTTGATGTAGAAAACATCCTGCCGTATGGTCATTTACCATGCCGACTGCCTGCATATATGCATAGCAAATTGTAGGACCAACAAATGTAAAACCTCGTTTCTTTAAATCACTACTCATCTTTTTTGAAATATCAGTATATGGTGGAATATCAGACATTTTTTTGAATTTATTTTTAATAGGACTATAATTGACAAAATTCCAAATGTATTTGTCAAAGCTTCCAAATTCTTGTTGGATTTTTAAAAATTGTTTTGCATTATTGATTGCAGACATTATTTTTAGCCTATTTCGTATTATGGAGTTGTCTTCTAGGAGTGTAGACGTGGTTTTTTTATCAAATTTTGAAACTTATGAAGGATCAAATTCACAGAATTCCTTCCTGTAAACTTCTCTTCGTTTAAGAATAGTAACCCAAGACAGGCCAGCTTGTGCACTCTCAAGAATCAGAAACTCAAATAATTTTTGATCATCATGTTTTGGCCTACCCCATTCTTTGTCATGATATGATATGTTAGGTTCCTTTGTAGCCCAGCTGCACCTATTTTTCATTATAGATTATTTTTTAAAAATATCAGAGTCTTGTTCCAAGCATCTTCTGCTGCATTTGGGGCATATCGATCACCAGAGGGGTTAGCAAAAGCATGATCTACATCAGGATAAATATGGATTTCATTTTCAATGCCCAGTGAGTTTAGTGATTTTTCAAACTCTTTTACATTCTTGACTGGTATCCCGTTGTCAAGTTCTGCAAAAATTCCTAAAACAGGCCAATCAATTGATTGTAATTGGTCATCTCCAACAGAAACTGAACCATAGTAAATTACTGTTGCATTCATTTCATCATTATTTAGTGCTAAA
>CAYWRD010000069.1:0-7243 GCA_964460675.1 uncultured Nitrosopumilaceae archaeon | reverse complement strand
ATAGAAGCCGAAGTTGATGTTCTTGTAGTAGATATAGCCCATGGCCACAGTGAAAATGCAATTAACACTGTAAAGAATATCAAAAAGGCATTTCCTGACTGTGAATTAATTGCAGGAAATGTAGCTACTGCAAACGGTACAGAAGATCTGATAAAAGCAGGAGTAGACGCAGTAAAAGTAGGTGTCGGCTCTGGCTCTATCTGTATTACGAGAGTAATTACTGGATCTGGTGTTCCTCAATTAACTGCAGTTATGGATTGTGCCAAAATAGGAAAACAGTATGACATTCCAATAATTTCTGATGGTGGTACAAGAACTTCTGGTGATGCAACAAAGGCATTAGCAGCTGGTGCGTCTTCTGTAATGATAGGAAGTATGCTTGGCGGAACCGATGAATCACCAGGTACTGTACTTACTAAAAATGGTAAGCGATTCAAAGTTTATCGTGGAATGGCTTCGCTTGCTGCATCCATTGGAAGAAAGTCAAAGGAGACAGGAACAATATCTCTCGAAGATGATCTTAACGATTACGTAGCTGAAGGAGTGGAGGCAATGGTACCCTACAAGGGAACAGTCACTGATATTCTAAAGCAACTAACAGGAGGAGTACGTTCAGGTCTTAGCTATTGTGGAGCTCACACCATACCGCAAATGCAGCAAAACGCCGAATTTATCAAAATGTCTAGAGCTGGATTTGCTGAGAGTCAGCCTCATGACGTTTCTCTGATGTAGGTAATTTTTTAAGCATCACGCAAATCTGTATCGTTATGTTAACTAAAAGAACCGCCATAGGAATAGGTGTAGGTTCTGTAATCATTGCAGTAGGTATAGCTGCTTTAATTATGGAAATTACAGGTGGTCCGCTGGAGGTTCATGAGACCTTTGGTGTAGGAGAAGCCACCAAATATACAATAACTGGAGATGACGGTTCTCATCATGTAATGACAATTACTGGTGAAAAGTTCGACCTATCACTTCAAAGTCCAGGAGATGGCTTACAAATACCAAAGACATCTCATACAAAAGAAGTAACACTTGATTGGGTACATCTACAAGACGGTAAAACTGTAATCAGTCTTCAAAACACTGGAAACTCTGAGCTGGTAGTTGATGCAACACTTGAGGTATCTACTGATCCGATTTTGTTTGCATATCACTTTGTAGTGATTACTTCGGGTGTGATAATTATTGGATTCAGTCTTGGATTCAGCTTTAGAAAACCAAAGGGATTCTAAGTTAGTACGGCGCTGGGATACGAGCCCAGATTCTTAAAGAAATTGGTTTCTTGTTTTATTTCGTCTAGCATCTGACTAATTTGGGAATTATCTGAGTGCCCCTCAAAATCAACATAAAAGTTGTATTCCCAGACCGTTGTTTTTTTGGGACGAGATTCGATCTTGGTTAGATTTACATTATTTTTTTGAAATTTTTCAATTATTCTGTATAGTGAACCTGGTTCATGTTTAATTGAAAATATAATCGAGGTTTTGTCTTTGCCTGATTCTTTTGTTGTGTCTTTGGATAGTATTAGAAACCTTGTATAGTTGTTGGGATTATCGGCAATGTTTTCTGCAATTATGCTCATCTCTGATATTTCTGCAGCGCTTTTGCTAGCGATGCAGGCAACATTGTCTTTGTTGATTTGTTTGATTATTTTTACACTTCCTGCAGTATCATAAGCTGGAACTGTTTTCATTTTTTGTTTCTGGATGAACTTTCTGCATTGGCCAAGTGCTTGTGGGTGGGAGTATACAGTATCGATTTTATCCAAACTAGAGTTTCCAATTAAGCAATGTCTTATTTTGTAATAGATTTCGCCTACTGCATTCAATGAAGTAGAATACAACAAATCATAACTTTCACCAACACTTCCTTCAATGGAATTTTCAACAGGCAAAATAGAAAAATTTGTTTTGTTCTCTGTGGTGTGGTTTAGGACATCTGTAAATGTAGGTAATGGAACAGTTTCGATATCTTCTTTGAAGAACTCTTTGGCAGCTGACTCACTGTAGGCTCCACGTTCGCCTTGGAACGAAACCCTGATCATACTATTCCTCTAATTTGATAAAATCACTGTTTCCGAAATCAGTTGATAGTTTTCTCTCATCAATCCAGGAACATTCGATACATTTTATGGCATCTCGCATCGGTACGACATCACCACCGCATTTTCTGCATTTTGTAAATAACACCCCCAAACTTGGATCATCCATTGCTGCATGGATTGTTCCGTTAAGGTGGCCAATAATTTTTAGTTTGATAATATCATTAACTAGTGCGACATTTTTTCGTCTAATGTTTCTTGTAGAACAGATACACTCTACATTTGAAACTGTTTTTTTGCCGTTAATGTATTCAATTGACACTGCTATCATAGAAGACATTACAGCTACTACTGTTCCAATTACTATATCTCCTAGCTGAGGAATAGATAATTGCTTTTTATGGCTAATACTGATAGTTCGAGATTCTTTGTCTATGTTTTTTTTACCAATAACTGCTGCAAAGACCATGTCGCCATTATCGTAGGCATTATTTCCAGCCTCAAATTCCTCAATCTGGGCAATCTTGTCGCCTGGAAAGGTATTTTCTGACATGGTCTATTCTCCATTTTTGTGATTATAATTGTTTTTGAGATTATTGGTTGATATACTCTAAAAACAAAAAGAATTACGTGAAGGCACTAGTTTATGAGCAATATACTACTGATGATGATTTTTCTAAAATCCTAAAAATCAAAGATATTCCAAAACCAGAACCACAACCAAACGAAGTAGTTTTCCGTGTAAAAGCAGCTGCTCTAAACTATGATGACATATGGGGGATGCGAGGAAAACCCCTGCAAATCCCACTGCCTCACATCTCTGGGACAGATGCAGCAGGTGAGGTCACTGCAGTGGGAGACGACGTAAAAGACATCAAAGTAGGAGACAGAATAGTGTCTCATGGAAACATGTCTTGTAGAGTATGCAAGGCCTGTACTAGTGGAAGAGAGTATGACTGCAAAAAAAGAAAGATTTGGGGCTTTGAGACAGGGCCTCTTTGGGGCGGATACTGTGAGTATACTCACTTGCCTGAAGTCAATGCAGTAAAGATTCCTGAAAATGTAAGCTATGAGGATGCAGCAGCTGCTTCTATGACACTGCTTACCTCGTGGCATATGTTGGTTGGCAGGGCAAAGATTCAGCCAGGACAAGTTGTCTTGATTATGGGAGGAGGTTCAGGTGTAGGAAACTATGGAATTCAGATTGCAAAACTGTTTGGGTGCACTGTAATCTCTACTGCAAGTCCAGACAAACTTGACAAGCTATTGGAATTGGGAGCTGACTATGCAGTAGACCACAGAAAAGATGACTGGCACAAAGAAGTCAAATCAATTGCAAAAAAAATTCCCAAACCATACGGTGATGTAAGGGGAATAGATGTAATCTTTGAGCACATTGGTGGAAATCACTGGAACAAAGAACTTACTTTGCTAAACTATGGTGGAACAATAGTTACCACTGGTGCAACCACTGGCTATGATGCAAAAACTGATCTCAGACATATTTTCTTTAAGGGAATAAACATACTTGGCTCCACTCAGGGAACCCGTGCAGAACTAGAAGAAGGACTATACTGGATGTCGCAGGGAAAGATAAAATCAATCATTGATTCTTCCTATACTCTAGAACAAGCAGCAGAAGCTCACACAAAAATGCTCAAGGGAAAGGGACTGTTTGGAAAAATCATTATGAAGCCATGAGTGATCCAAAGACAAATTCCATACTAGATGAGGCAAACAGGTTATTCTTGCATGGAAGGATTCAAGATGCGATATCTTACTATGATAAAATACTGCAAGCCGAACCTGAAAACATCAGCGCACTAAATAACAAAGGCTATGCATTAAGCAAACTCAAAGAGTATGACAGAGCAATCATACACTATGAAAGGGCACTAAAGCAGAACCCAAACGACCTTTCTGTTTTAATTAACAAGACATCTTCATTACGGAAGCAAAAAAAATTTGAAGACGCCATATCATTATGTGATAAAATACTTGACAAACATCCACACTACAACATCGTATTATACCATAAAGAAAGAATTCTCTATTCTATGCAAAGATATGATGAAGCAATATTGTGCTGCAATGAAATTCTAAGTGACTATCCTGATAATGGTGACGTATTATATGACAAGGCAGCATGCCTTGCGATGCAAAAAAATTTTGATTTGGCATTGCAAAATTTGAAAAAGGCAATATCTCAGGGAAAGGAATTTCTGGTAAAGGCACAAAAGTCGTCTGCATTTGATGAAATGCGTTCAGATCCTATCTTTCAGGATATTTCTCAAAGCCAGTGAGGGATTTCCAGATATCCGTCAATGTCTTCATTTCTTAGAATTTTTAGCAAAGCATTAGCTTGAGGCGTAGACAATACTGGCTTGTCAAACTTGTTGTCTGTAGAAATTCTAGGACAAGCTACTTGGATAAATGCATCAATTCCTTTCAGGTTTTGTAGCCTGTCATTTGTAATGTCAGTTAATGCAAACAACTGGACTTGCTTCCCATGTTTTTCTAGTTCTTTTTTGAACTTTAGTGCAGTTAGCTTTGATAGCTGGCCTTCCTTTAATCCGATAATTATACCAAATGTTTCTGCATCTGCTGCCTTGTAGACTGCAAGTGTTGCCTTTCGTTTTAACTTTTGAGCAAACTCTGTTACTTCTCTTACCTCGTTGAAATACGGATCCAAAACATAAGTTGGTTTTTCAGTGGATAATGCAATTCCTGATGCGTGAAAATTACTCTGTCCTAGAAACACATAGGCATCAACATTATCCTTTAGCTCAGATGCTGGATAAAACTCACATCCAAATACTTGGCCGTCATTTAACTGTCCTTTTCCTTTTCCAACAAATACTTTGACTCCGCCACTTTCTAAAATTGATTTTACTTTGTCCATCTGGTGTAAGTGTTGGCTGTCTGTAACTAGAGAAATTTTTTTGCCCGAAACTATTTCTGTGCACTTTTCTGCTACTTTGTCAAACTCTACATCATCGAATGCATCAATCAGTATTACGTGGTCTTCCAGAGTTGGCATGTTAATTGAATGTCCTATGTTGAATTGCAGTTCAGCACCCAACACTTTGGATCCATTTGAATTCAAATCGCAAGTTCCCCAAGTGGTATCAGCTAGCACAATGGCAGGAATGCCGAATCTTTTCATAATTTTTTTTGCAGTTTCTTGTACCTGTGGAAGTATTCCATCAGGTCCGTTTAGCGATACTGTAACTGGTCTTTTCTTTTGAATTTCTTCAAAGATCTTTTCTTCGTCTATTACTATCAATTTAATAGAAAATATTGTGTTTTTAATTTAAACTAACTGTGATTCAATAATTACAAATGTCTGTTTTTGTATGGTAAGTCATGCCTGAAAATAAGATACTGCATGTGGGATTTGATGATACTGATTCGCCAAAGGGCATGTGTACTACCTTTCTTGCATACAAGATAGTTGACTATCTAAGAAAGGAAAAGACTGAATTTTTAGACTTTCCAAGATTAATTAGATTCAATCCAAACATTCCGTGGAAAACTAGAGGAAACGGGGCAGTATCTTTTAAAATCAAGACAAAAAATCCTACAAAGATCAAACAAAAAATCAAACACTTTGTAAAACAATACTCTGATGTAAAAAATGGGGCAAATCCGGGATTGGTGTTTTATGAAAAGTCTGACATCCCTTCTCATTTTACAGAATTTAGCAAGCTTGCATTGTGGCAGCTAGTCAACAGACAAAAGGCAAAAAAGTTTGCAAAACAAAACAATCTGGAATTTTTCTTTGAGGGAAACGGACAAGGTCTGGTAGGTGCTATTGGTGCGTTAGGTTATCCATTTGATGATCACACCTTGGAGTTGTTGACTTATAGGAAAAAGCCAAAGTTTGGAACCAAAAGAAACATCTCTTCTGAATCTGTAAAAGTAATGCAAGAAAAAACTCATCCTTTTACATTTAACAGCTATGATACAAAAACTGGGCATGTACTTATCACTCCACACGGCCCTGATCCTGTATTTTATGGAGTGCGTGGAGAAAACATACAGTCATTATTGTCTGCAAAACAATTACTAAAAACAGAAGAAAAACTAGAAGGTTATCTTGTATTCAAATCCAACCAAGGGACAGGTGATCATCTTAAAAATAATTTAGAGCCTTATCAGCTAAAACCGTACTACTCTGGAATAATTACAGGAACAGTATCTAAAAAACCTCACTCCATCATGGGAGGGCATGTATTGTTTTCAATCATGATTAATGGCACCGAGGTTAACTGTGGTGTTTACAAGCCAACTGGTATTACCAATATTGCTAACCAACTAGTTCCAGGCGATGAGGTAAGACTAGGAGGAGGTGTGCGAAAAGCTACCAAAAAATATCCAAGAATTTTCAATGTTGAGTTTCTAGAAGTTCTAAAGCTTGAAAAAAAATTCAAAGAATCAAATCCAACATGTCCTTACTGCAACAAAAACATGAAATCAAAAGGAAGATCTCAAGGATATCAATGTGTGAAATGTGGCAAAAAGGAAAAATCAAAAACTATTCAAGAAATGCCAAGAAACATCCATGCCAAACTCTACACTCCTGTCATGTCTGCACATAGACATCTGACGCGACCTCTTTCACGAATAAATAAGAAAAATTCCAAATCACAATTTAACAAATCTGTTTTGTGGTTCTCAAAGTATGGAAACTAAGTAGCGGGGAGTAGATTTGAACTACTGATTTGCGGGTTATGAGCCCGCCGGGATGACCTAGCCCTAAAGAGTCTGACTTCCCCACCCCGCTGAAACTGAAATGAACTTGGGTGCTATATACGCTTTATCAAACTCTCGAAAGTAATTATAATAATTCAAAACTTTGCTTTTCGTGGATAAACGACTCAGAATAGCAGGAATCATTGGAGCTTTGGCATTTTCTGCATTTATCCTGACCTCTCCTGATGATCCATTATACATTCCCGAACCAATCTCACTTAGTAGTGATAAATCAGTTGAAATCCTAGCTGAAAACTTGGAAAACCCCAGAGCCATAGCAACAAGTCATGATAGAGTATTTGTCACAGAAAAGGATGGAAAAATTCTTGTAATTAGTAATGGTACTATGCTAGAAAACCCTCTGGCAACACTGCGACCAGATACAGCTTTTGATGGGGGTCTGACTGGAATTGCACTTCATCCAAACTTTGAATCTAATCATTT
>CAYWRD010000068.1:0-7290 GCA_964460675.1 uncultured Nitrosopumilaceae archaeon | reverse complement strand
ACCAGAACAAGCTAAAGAACCAGAACCAGAAATCTCATCTACCGAACCAGAACAAGCTAAAGAACCAGAACCAGAAATCTCATCTACCGAACCAGAACAAAAAGAAAACATTTCAACAGAAGTGGAAGAAAGAGATGTTATTTTTGTTGGTACGAAACCTATAATGACATATGTTACAGCTACTCTTACTCAACTTGCAAACAATCCTACTGTAACAATTAAAGCTCGTGGAAAACGTATCACTCAAGCTGTTGATGTATCGCAAATGATTGTCAAACGAATGGATACGGTGGGTTATACAATCAATGATGTCAGAATTGCTTCTGATTCATTAAAATCTCAAGATGGTAAACAGCGTAATGTTTCTACTATAGAAATTGATATTACAAAAAACTAAACCACGAATCATATTTTTAATTGCTGCAGGTTTTATTGTTTTTGTTACTGTTGTTTTGATTCAAGAGCCTTTTTGTGGTCTTGAACATTTGATTATTGTCTCTGATTTGGAATACTATGAACAAACACTAGATCCTGAATTTTGTGAGTCTTTAGTACATAGGATAGATTCCTTTAATGAGGATTGTGAGCCCTATGTTGAAATTTTAGATTGTGGTTAGATTAATGCTTCAAAAAGAAAAGTTATTCCAAAATATATCAAAAATCCGCTTAGAATTAATAGTGTGATTTTATAATTTCTGTTAGATATTATTTTCCTACTTTTAGATGATAAAAAGGCAACACTACCTAACCAAAAATAATCCATCCAAATGTGTAAACCAAACATTATAAAAATTCCCATTATTGACCAAATCTCTAAGGCATCAGAAATGAGTTTGAAACCAACTGTCAACCACCATATCAAAAAGAATGGATTCAACGCACTGAAAATTATTCCTGATAAAACTGGGCCGTATTTAGGTTCCATTTTATGCGAAACTTTTCTTGTTAAATTTCTAATTTGTAGTCCAGCAAAACAAAAAAGGGCAATAGCTCCTAACACTGAAATAATTTCTTCAAATCTAGGAAAATTAACAAGAGAAAAAACACCTAATCCTAATAACAATACTAAAGGAAGCTCTACAATTGTATGGCCATGAGCTATTTTTATTCCTGCTTTTGTATTTTCTTTTAATCCATACACAATAGTTGATGCAAAAAGAGGTCCTGGTGATAGTACACCTGATGCAGAAATCAAAATAACTGATACTGCAAAAAATAATACTTCCTGCATAACCATCTCAGGAAAAGAACATGGTATTTTTATCTATACATTGAACTTTTGAGATTTCTTGTCTCTTCTTCAGTTTCTTTGATAGATTGTTCAGCTCTTTCAGCTTCTTTTTGCAATGCAGCAATATCGCAGGTAGCGCCAGGGACTAACTTTGACATTGCCATACATAACTCTGCACTTGACTTAAAATCGGGTCCTTGCCCCATGGATTGAAAAAGAACAACTACTACGTCTTGTTCTTTCATATTTCCCTCGTTTAACAACATTCCTGGTATTCCAGGAATTGTTCCATGTTCTAGTATCTTTAATCCTGAATCTGATAGTTTTTTTCTAGCAGATTCTGTACTTCCTGCAGCAACAATTCCATCTGTACCTTTAGAAGATTTCACAGATACGCTGCTAATTATTAATGAAATCTTGTGCTTTTTTGCCCAATCTATCATAACTTTTGCAATAGTTCTATGAAGGGATTCATGTGGGGTTAGATATGAAGAAAAAACAGCAGTTTTCAATTCTTCATTAACAAAAACCCTGGTTGGATAATTTGGTTTACCATCTTTTACTAGACTTACCGGTGGAAAATTCTTCGAATCAATAACCCCTGCAAGCTTAAAGTTTGAAGTGTGAATCAATGATTCTGTAGCTATGGCACTAGCAAAACCAATAGATGGAAAACCATCAACTAAATATCCTCCTTCCAAATTAAACTGCTTTAATTCCGTAATGTGTACATCAGAAGACAATAAGCTAGATTGACTTTTAATTGAATAATAGTTTTGTTATATTTTCTATTCTTGAAGTTTTGAAAGTAATGCAGAATAAATGAACGGTAATATGGTTGTTACCTCTGCATGTAATGTAGCTTGTCTCGCTTTTTGAGTTACTTTTCCCCATGAAATAGCTTCTCTTACAAGCGCACCACTTAAACTTCCATCAAACTCCTGTGCTGTTGTAATATAAAATGCATAATCAAGACCCTCTCTATATTGATTCCACCATAAAGTATGGTGTTTTGAGATTCCCCCACCGATCATTAAAGCACCTGATTTTTCTGCCTTGAAAATTAAACCAGACAACAAATCAGAATCTTTTGCCAAATTCAAATGAAAATCGCTGTGTTTTTGAATAAATAGCCAAATTTGGCTTCCAACAGCACCGTCCATTATTCCCGGAACCACTACATCAATGTCATTTTTGAATGCCCAATAAAGAAATGAAGATTCCCCCATATGCTTTCCAATCATTTTACATATGTCTGCAGTTGACATTTCTCGCACCCCTTTTTGGTATTCTTCTTCCAAAAACGATTGCATCTTTTCTTCAATTAAAGGACCATAATTTTCCATGGGAACCAAAACATTACCAAGTCTGTGAATATTCTGATCTGCTAATTCTTTATCATCCATGGTAAAAGATCCTTCTTTGTATTCTGAATAATATCTAGCTATGTCATGATCTAAAGCACCACACGTGGTAATAGCAACATCAAACCATTTTTTCTTTAACATGTCTTTTATGATCCCACGAAGACCAGTTGAAATAACAGCACCTACAAATGAAACAAATCGAAGACACTTCTTATCGTTTATCATAGTTGATAAAATCTCTAAACCGTCAGAAAGGTTAACTGATTCAAAACCCCCAGATTGTGAAATCTCTTGAAAGATCTTCTCAATTGTTGTATCTGAATTAATTTCAATATCTTTTACTGCTCTTCCGGGTGTAACCATGTCGTAATTTCTTAATTCGACTATAAAATCCTGCCTTGATTTTAGTTAAAATTAATCTTGTAATTTAGTTAGGAAAACTTTAAACCGTCCAAATTAACCTAGTCTGCTATGTCTGGAAGAATCAAGGTTGGTTTGGTAGGAATAGGAAATTGTTTTTCTGGTTTAATTCAAGGCATTGAATATTATAAAAAAAATCCTGATCAAGAAGTGATTGGAATTATTCACGATAAGTTAGCCGGATATGGAATTTATGATATTGATTTTGTATGTGGATTTGATGTTGGTGAAAATAAGATTGGTAAAACAATCAATGAGGCGATATATGAATATCCTAACATGGTTGATTGGATGCCCAAAGACTCTATGCCAAAAACTGAAGGTAAAGTTTACGAAAGTCCTATTTTAGATGGTGTAGGATTATGGGTAGAAAATAGAGTTAAGCCTATCAAAAGTTCAAAAACCGATGAACAAATTGCAGAGGAAGCTAAAAAAATAATTAAAGAAACTGGTGCAGAGATTATTGTTTCTTATCTTCCAGTTGGTTCCGATAAGGCTACTCAATTTTGGGCAAATATTTGCCTTGAAACAAATACTGCTTTTGTAAATTGTATTCCTTCTTTTATTGCATCAGATGAAACTTGGGCAAAAAAATTTGCAGATAAAAACATTCCAGTAATTGGTGATGACATTAAAGGTCAAGTCGGCGCAACAATTGTACATAGAACTCTGGCAAGATTATGTAATGATCGAGGTACAAAGATTGAAAAAACATATCAAATCAATGTTGGTGGAAATACCGATTTTCTTAACATGAAAGAACAGGACCGATTAATTTCCAAGAAAATCTCAAAGACTGAAAGTGTACAAAGTCAACTAGATGAAAGACTAGATGATGATCAAATATACGTGGGCCCATCAGATTTCATTCCTTTCTTGGGAAATACAAAATTGATGTTTATGAGAATTGAAGGACGTCAGTGGGCAAACATTCCATATAATATGGAAGTTCGATTGGAAGTTGATGATAAGGCAAATTCTGCTGGGATTGTTATAGATGCAATCAGACTAGCAAAAATAGCACTCGATAGAGGTGTGGGAGGTCCAATAAAACCTGCCAGTGCATATTTAATGAAACATCCGATTGAACAGATGTCTGATGTTCAAGCTAAACAAGCTTGCGAAAAATTCGTAGATGAAAATTAGCTTTTAGCTAAATTTTTGAGCATCTGAGAAGCGATTTTTTCTATTTTTTCTGTACTTGGCAAGGTCAAATTCCTTAGTTGTGGCACTTTGTCCTCTCAAAGAAGTGATTTTTGGAATCATCACTTTGTTTTTCTCTAACAGATCTACGATAATACTCTCCCCCCCGAATCTGTTATTCTGAACATTTGCAGCTAATATTGGTACTCTGTTTTCAAGGGCTCTGACTTGGCAATACAAATGCCATGGTTCGATCCCGCGCTTTACAATTCTACTTGGAGAAAAAATAACATCTGCTCCTTTTTTGACTAGAGTGTTTACTACTTTAGGGAACACCATATCATAACAAATTATTATTCCAAATTTACAAGAAGTGTTGAATACTTTAGCTGTTTTGCCGGGAGTGACCAATTCTCTTTCATAGTCAAATGGATGAATTTTTTCTTGCATTCCTATAATCTTACCATTAGGTCCAATAACTGGGGATGAGATGACCCATTTACTGTTGATTTTTTGATAAAATGCGCCTGGGATAATAGTCATAGCATACTTTTTTGCTATATGAAAAAACTCTGCAAAGTCCTCAGAAAAGTTGGTTATCTGATTATCTTTTAGCCACTGTTCTGGAAGGCAGACTATTTCTGTATTTTTTCTACCTAGATTCTTAAGAAGCGTGGATATTTTTTCTATTCCTTCCTTGTTTGTCCTAAATGGACCTGTTTGAATTATTCCTAACCTTACCATGATGTTTAATTCATTACGTGCTAGTTATATGTAAAATACAAACTGTTCCATCCTGAACGAAAAAACTCGTAGCAAAACCAGAAAAATTTGAGCAAGATGGTCAATTAAACTTGTTAACAATCGATTATCCGACCCTTTTGAGAATGTTATACATTGGTTCATATTAAAAAAGTAGAGATCTTTGGTTTCAAATCGTTTGGTTTCAAGAACACTACTGTTCAATTTGAACCTGGTTTAGTTTCGATTTCTGGACCTAATGGATCTGGTAAAAGCAATATTCTAGATGCCATCACTTTTGCACTTGGCGAAAACAGACCAAAGGTGATGAGGGTAGATAAACTTCGTTCATTATTACACGATATTGAAGGCAATAGACGAGGACCAAAATTAGCTCGTTCAAGTGTTCATTTTGATAATTCAGATCGAAAAATTCCAATTGATTCTGACTCTGTTGAAATCACTAGAGAAATGGATGCAAACGGAGAAAATACTTACTATCTTAACAAAAAAAAGACAAACCGAAGCCATGTTCTAGATCTCCTTGATGTTGCAAATTCTGGTCTTAACCAACTAAATAACGTACAACAAGGAACTGTTACAAGAATCTCCGAATTTTCATCAGAGGAAAAAAGGCAATCTATTGAAGATCTAATTGGTTTATCGTATTTTGATGAAAAGAAAACGGAATCAGTAAAACAATTGGATGAAGCCGATCGTCGTTTGGAAATTGCTCTAGCTAAAATGGGTGAGATAAAAAAGAGGATCGATGAATTAGAAGAAGAGAGAAACCAAAAACTACGTCATAGCCTTCTAGAACGTGAACTCAACAGATACAATGCAATATCAGCTTCTAACAAACTCAAAGTAGTAAAATCAGAAAAATCTCACAAAGAACAAGATTTGGAAGAGATTACATCTGAATTGAATAAATTTGAAGAAGAACGAAATACAATAAGAAAAGAAATTGAAGAACTTGAAACTAAAAAATCTGAATTTATGTCAGAAGTTAACGCCTATCAAGAAGCTAAGGCAAAGATTGATTCAGAAATTAGTGAAGCGATGCATAATTTTGAGGTTTCTAATAGCACTATAGTAGCTTCAGAAAAAAGAATTCAACAAATAGATTCCAGAATACCAGAAATTGAAGACGAGATTAGAGGTATTGACCAAAAGCGACATGAAATACAACTTAAGATTAATGATGCTAACGCATATGCCGAAGAAACACAAAAAAAGAAATCTAAAATTAATGATGAACTTCAACTTATTGATTCAGAAAGAGAAAAAGTATTAAATGAACAAGCAGCAGTTGCAGAAAAGAAACTAGAAATTGATAATAAAATTAAGAAATTATCTTCTCAATTAAATGATGCTGAACTTAAATTATCTAAAATAGAAAGTGAAAGAGAAGAGTCAGAAAAAAAGATAAAACTAAACAAACAAAAATTTAATGATTTTACAACTGCAATTAATGAATTAGAAGAATCAAAGAAAAAACTTGAATCTATTAAACAAAATCATATCTCTACAATTAATGAATTAAATTCTAGAATTGCAAAACTTGGCAATAAGAAATCAAAAATTGAAAAGGATTTAGAAGATCTTAATTTAATATTAGAAAAATCAAGCAAGGCGGCAGCTCAATATGAATCCAAAATTAAGACAGTAAAGAGTGTGATGCATGAAGATTATACTATAGCCAAACTCAAAGAAGATTCAGAAAAATTAGGTATCCGAGGCCTTGTGTATGAATTAATATCTTGGAATAAGGAATATGAAAGACCAATTCTTGCTGTTAGTTCTGATTGGATTAAATCATTTGTAGTGGATGATTTTACAACATTGCTTACTGTTGCAGAATTTGCAAGATCAAAAAATCTTCCTAAATTAAAAATTATACCACTTGATGCAATACCTAATTTCAAACTAAAAATCCCTAACAAACCAGGGGTAATAGGACCGCTATCTGAATATGTTAACTGTCCAAAGGAATTATCTTCCCTCAAAACGTTCTTGTTTGGTAACGTAGTTCTTACAGAATCACGTGAGTCTGCCCATAAACTATCCAAATCCGGCTACAAGTCAGTCACTATGAATGGAGAATTTTTTGAAGCTAAAGGCGGAGGTGTTGTTATTGATATTAATTCTAAGATATCAAAACTAACAAAAGTTATCTCTATGAGTACCGATATTGAAGGACTTCAACAATCAATAAAACTATTGAAACGATTTCAGATTAAGACAAAAAACCAACTTAAAAAAATTGATGAATCTATCTCAAATCATAAAGATCGTTTATCTATATCTAAGGAAGGACTTGCTACTGCGGACCAAAGCTTTTCTGATTTGAAATGGAAAATAGAAAGTGCCAAACAAATGCAAAAC
>CAYWRD010000067.1:5415-7568 GCA_964460675.1 uncultured Nitrosopumilaceae archaeon | reverse complement strand
GAACCTCAGAAAGTTGATCCGAATCTAACAGTCGAGGATTAATTTTTGCATCAATCACATTTATTCCGGGTAGATTTAGTGATGTGTAATCATTATGATAATCAAAAATTATTACGGTTCCTTTAAGCTTTGAAATTTGTTTTGTGATTAGGGAAACCAAATTACTTTTCCCCATTCCTGTCATAGCTAGAATCCCTAAATGCCTTGATACTATTTTATCGAGATTGACTTTGGCATCTATTGATTTGTTTCTTAATAATTCACCAATTTTTACCCAACCGTCGTTTTTGGGGCTAAAAATAGTCTCAAGATCTTCTTTTGTTGGCTGAGAAACAATCGCTCCTGGAATTGGAGGAATTGCTGGAATTATTGATTGACCCTTTTGCAATTTTTCTAAGAATCCTAAGATTCCAATATTTGCAGTATATGTTTTGTCTCGTTTATTCATCTCTGCAATCTCTAAACTTTCTGATGCTTCATCAAAATTTCTAACATCTGCAAAAGCTGCGCTGGAAACTTTTGATTTTTCAACTAATCCGAGTATCTTTCCTTCTTCTGTTTCAATAATTGTATATTCTCCTACTGCCAGTGGTCTAGAAGTTAATGCTGTTACGAAAGTTGGTTTTGATTCACCAATCACAAATCCTACACTCAACCTAGTACCTCCCTTGAACCAATTTCGTTGCTCAATCCCAAAAGACTTACCATTTTAGCAAGCTCTCGGTCGGATATTTTACAGTTATTGTGAGCCAGCTTTAGTGCATATGGATATCCACCAACACTACTTTTGTATAATTTATTCAAAATTGATTTAATCTCATCTTCGCTTCTATCTGCTCCAAGAAATTCTATTTTTATAATTGGTGTTGAATCGCTTAACCTAACAAAAGTTGATGCAATTGTTTTATTGACCCCATATTTCTTTTCTACAAATAACTTACTAAATCCCGGGTTTTTTGTAACATGATTGTAATAAAAAATATCTCCCGCAAGCGAACCCAAATGTTCGAATTGTTTTTTTGTGTTTGATGTTTTTGAAATAAAGAAGACATTATCGTTTTTTTTCATTGTTTTAACTAACATTGAATCTAACTCAGATTGCCTGGTCATGAATTGAGAATGCAATGATCCGTCCATTAAAACAAGATCTGCCAAATCTATACTTCTTTGGCAAGCTTCAATCTCCATTCTACTTGCTATTTTTGACATATCTATATCAGAACCCAAACCGGAATCATGCAGATCTACTAACACCTCGCCGTTTGATTTTATTGATACTGCAGTAGCTGCCCAGAGCTCTATTCCTTGAAATTTTGTATTATTGAAACTAGAATCTATTCCTGCAATTTCTGAATCTTCTTTTGTAGGCATGAATTCAACCCAATTTTCTTTTGCTTTTTGGATAATTTTTTCAAATTTCGGACCCTTTAGGACTGAAAGCATCTTGTCTCTATTTAGGATGGCATCTTTGTATACGGTATTGAGCACAGTACTAGTTCGTTGGTTCGAATAAAATCTTTAGGTTATACTGAACTTTGACAAGATCTAAAGTTTAATTTCTAATTATTTGCATGTGTTTATCCAATTCTGCCTTTCAAAACAATCTCTTCTGTGGTCTCAGAAGGTGTGCTTCTATCAATGTATTTGATTTCATAACGGTCTCCAATGTGAATTACCTTACCATCAATCTCTCTTGGAATTTTGATTTTTACCTCAAACGTACTGGTATTGGGCCCAGTCTCTGCCAAATACGGTCTGTTTGCATCAAACTTTGGATTAGCTAGTGTTGTCTCAATTCCTCCTTCTGCCTCAAAGACAAACGAACTTAGTGGAATTGTGTCTGTATCTTTAGAATCTAAATTTGCATCTGGCTCATACACTCTGATTGTAAACTCGTGTCCAATTCTGGAACCACCACCATATGATGAAACTTGGGCAAATGTTTTCGTCAATTCCACTGACTTTACTAAAACACGGCTTTCTCCTGCAGCATCTGATTCATCCAGATATCTTATCTCGATTATGTCATCTTGGCGTAATGGTTGACCATTAATGGTGTCTGGCAGATTCAGCTTCACATAGAATCGTCCTGTATCGGGACCAGTCTCTATCATGGTGTCAGGCCCTGAAATCGTTATTCCATTGATTGTAAA
>CAYWRD010000067.1:0-5405 GCA_964460675.1 uncultured Nitrosopumilaceae archaeon | reverse complement strand
ACAATCCTTGAGTGTTAATCACATCTACTCCGTTATGGCTCGTATTCAGGTCCTGGTCATTTACGTAAAAGTTCACTACTGAACCCTGTGATGCTGGAACATTTTCTATTTCATTTGTTGCAGTTACAGTTTGAGTGGGTTTGATTGGTTGAGGTTTAGTAATTTGTTGCCATCCAAACTCTTTGAAGTGTTCTGCAGTGTCGGGCTTAACACATGCAGGATCCCCTGAAGGGCGTATGGTTAGTACTAATTCTTCTCTGCACACTATATTTTCTGGCGCTATGCCGTTTTCCACTTGTTTTTTTGGCGATAAAATTTCACCAAAGCTAGGCGTAATTAATAATAGTAAAAAACTCACAATCATTACGCCATAAAATATTCTCAACATCTATTGTGAATATCTTTTAAGATAAATAATTTAGGTACTAGTTATACTATTCTTTCATTATTCTATAATTAATTAAGCCGTTATTCCAAGTTATACTGTTTGAAAAAAATCGGATTATTAGGATGTGGTGCAATTGGAACCCAGATTGCATTAGCTATTGATTCTGGAAAGATTCCAGCTAGTTTGACTCATGTGTATGATGAATCAAAACAAGCAGCAGAATTGCTAGTATCTAAACTAAACAACAAACCAGAAATTGTTGCAAATCATCACCTGCTTTCATCAAACCCTGTAGATATTGTAGTCGAAGCTGCATCCCAAGACGCAGTAAAAGATGCAGCACTTAGCGTCTTGCAAAACAGACGGGACTTGCTAGTAATGAGCGTTGGAGCATTCCTGGATGAATCAATCTTTGATGTATTGTCTGATGCTTGCAAAGAGTTCAAAAAAACAATCTATCTTCCATCTGGGGCCATTGGCGGATTAGATGCAATAAAATCAGTAAAAGATGAACTAGAATCCCTTACAATAACTACAACTAAACACCCTCGTTCTCTAAAAGGTGCCAAGTTCTTTGAAACCTCCGCTGTTGACCTGGATTCATTAGCAGAACCCACTGTGATTTTTGATGGCACCGCCAAAGAAGCAGTCACACTATTTCCTAAAAACATCAACGTGTCTGCCTTGCTTTCATTGTCTGGACTTGGAAGCGATAAAACAAAAGTCAAGATTGTTGCAGACCCAAACACTGACAAAAACACCCACCAAATTCAAGCAAAAGGCAAGTTCGGCGAGATGCAATTTACCGTTGCAAACTATCCTGATTCTAATAATCCAAAAACAAGCAGACTGGCAATTCTGTCAGCTATTGAAACACTGAGAAAATACTGCTCAGATGAAATCAAAATTGGTACCTAATTTGGCAAAATTTGCCACTAATGACTAATTTTCCGAATATTATGAGTGCCTTCTCTTTCTTTAAATGGCCAAATCATGCAATGTTCTATGTTTATGCTAGTTCAAACAAGCAAACTTGCAGATGAAATCCAACGTCTCAAAAAAGAAAAAGACGTAGTAATTCTTGCTCACAATTACCAAATCCCCGAAGTTCAAGACGTAGCTGACTTTACAGGCGACTCTCTTGGATTGTCTAGACAGGCAGCCAAAGTAGATCAAAAAACAATTCTCTTTTGTGGTGTTCATTTCATGGCAGAGACTGCCAAAATAATCAGTCCTGAGAAAAAAGTTCTGATTCCAGACCTAGAAGCAGGATGTTCACTTTCTGACTCTATTACAGTAGATGAATTACGTAACTGGAAAAAACAACATCCTGAGGCAGTTGCAGTAGGCTATGTCAACACTACAGCTGAAATAAAATCAGAACTTGATTATTGCTGTACTTCATCTAATGCTGTAAATGTTGTAAAAGCAATTCCAAAAGAAAAAGACATCTTGTTTTTGCCTGATATGTTCCTGGGATCATATGTAGCAAAGCAGACTGGACGAAAGAACATGCACATTTGGGCAGGTGAATGTCATGTACATGCAGGAATTACACCTGATGATGTCACAAAGAAATTAGATACTATGAAAGATGCAGAATTTGTAATACACCCAGAATGTAGTTGTACTACTCCAATGCTTTATGATGTAGCAGCTGGAAGTTACAGCGACAGACCTGTATCAATTCTTTCAACTGAGCAAATGCTTAATCATGTAAATAATTCAAAAGCTAAAAACTTTGTAGTTGGAACTGAAACAGGAATCTTGTATCGTATGAGACAAAAAAACCCTGACAAAAACTTTGTTGCAGCATCTGATAAAGCAGAATGCCAGTACATGAAACTAATCAATCTAGAAAAAGTTTACAACTCACTAGTTGAGGACAAATACGAAGTAACTGTCCCAAAAAACATTGCAGACAAGGCCCGACTTGCCATAGACAGAATGCTTTCTATCAGTTAAGGTATTTTACGAAAATCGTACAGTCCTAATTACTTAAATTAGTCATTGGATCTAGACCCAACCAATGACTAAAACGGTACTATCAGTAATTTTCATGGCCGCAATCATGCTGACTGCAGGTATTGCAGCTTCAGTCGATATGACTGGAAATGCAACAGCTGCAAAAGCAAAAGGCATTGAGACCACAAAGTATGGTTCAAAGACCAATGTATGTGGATTGCAACTATGTTCTGAATATCCAGGTGGAAAAGCTGCTTGGCTAGAGGAACAAAAGGGCATCAAATCAGTAAAACAACCAGAACCAGAAATGGAAGAATCCATGACACAGGAAAAGACAATGAAGCAAGAAAAAACAATGACTTCTAAAAAAACAATGACTAAAGCTCATTCCTACAAAGCAATGTCAGGAACCTTGACTTCAAAACAAGATCCTGGAGTAGGTCATGAGCAACATCAGCTTGCCATCATTCTGCCACCAAGTGAAATGATGTACAAAGGAGTATTATCATACTCTGCATCAGAGCCAATTCAACTTGTCGCACTACACGGTCCACTAGGACCTGGTGAAGACAAGGGTCAGCCAACTTGGTCCCCAAAAGGTAGTGATGCAAAATTTGCCTTAACATTCGTTGATCCAAAAACCAATGCTGGAACTTGGATGTTTACTGGCAATGCACTTGCGGTTCATACAATGAAAACAAAACCATTCACTGTAAGTTATTCCGTTTCATATATGGAAAAAGGATCTTCTGAAACTGTCAAGACTGAGACTATGGAATCTATTATTGATCCAGGTCAAGGACATTCAGAGCATTCTTTGGCAATAATCTTGCCACCAAGTGAGATGACTTACAGCGGCTTACTAACATACTCTGCATCAGAGCCAATTCAACTTGTTGCACTACATGGTCCACTCGGACCTGGTGAAGACAAGGGTCAACCAATTTGGACACCAGACGGTGACACCAAGTTTGCATTGACTTTCATTGATCCAAAAACAAACATGGGAACCTGGAAATTTGCAGGAAATGCAATTGCAGTCCATACTACAAACACTGACGGATTCAATGTTAGCTACTCTGTAGCAGCAGGCCAAAACTAACTTCTTTTCTTTTTATTTTCCAACATAGGAATAAACTGAATAAATCTGACCAGTAATCTTGCTTTTGTAATTCCACTCTCGATCTTTTCTTTCAAATTTCTTAAAATACTCTTGAATAGGTGGGCTTAGTTTATTGTAAACATCTTCACCGATTAAAATTTGGTCTGGAAATGCAAGATTTTGAATTTTGGCGCCCATATTCATTGATTGACCTAACATATCCAAGTGCGATTCCTCATCATCTCCATATCTTATTATGATGTTTTCTCCATAGTCAATTCCAATTTTGATTTGCAAATCTGGATAATCATACTGTTTGAGTAGTGGATTAATCCCAAGCTTGATGACTTTGATCATTGATTCAGCGCAAGTTACAGCAACATCTGCTACTCCGATATTTTTTCTCTCTACAAAATAACCAATCACTGCATCGCCTACAAACTTTAACACCAAACCATTGTGTTGTTTGATTACATAGGCCATTTCTTGAGCAAATGAGCTAACTATGGATGCTAATTGTCTGTGTGGAAGACTATTCACCATATTGGTAGAACCAACTAAATCTACATACATGACTGCCATTGTTACATTAGACAGAATATTTTTACTGAGAAACTCTTCTGAATCTTTAGTCACATTAGTATATTGAAAATCATGTTTTAGCGAACCCCATACTCTTTTTTGTACATCTTGGACTAGTTGTGACTGATTAACTAACTCCATGTTTTCAGTTCCTAGTAAAACATCTACAATGTTTGCATTATCTGATAAGATATTTTCTACACCTTTCTTTGCAACTATATTTGGTGACTCTTTGCTCAACAGATTATTCCTACCTCTGATTGTATTAAACCATTAATAGATTCTAAAATGTAATAACTAGTTTTCATTCTTAACCCATATTACACGGTTTGACTTAGGTAGTATACTTTGTTTGGATTGTTTGGAAAAAAAGATCCTGAGAAAAAAAAGAATACTAAGAAAGCCAAGGAATTAAGAAAGCTAGTAAAAGAAAAAAAATACGATTCTGCATTAAAAATAGGCACTGAATATCTCAAAAAGGTTCCATACAATCACGATGTACTATTCATAATAGGTGGAATATATTATATGAAAAACAAATACAAAACTGCAATTTCATATTTTGAAAAAGCACTAGAGATTGGACAATACGATACAGATGTTTTAATTCTAAAAGCAAACGCCCATTATAGATTGGGTGAAAACAAAAAAGCAATCCAGTGCTGTGATAAAATAAAAGAAATTGATCCAAAAAATAAAGCAGTAGCTGAACTATTGGAAAAAATTAATTCAAACTAAACTTCCAAGCTAAGATCCAATCCCTTAACAGAGTTTGTTATGCTTCCAATCGAAATTGAATCTACTCCTGTCTTTGCATATTGTTTGATATTTTTAGCAGTAATGCCACCTGATGCTTCAAGCTTTACTTTTTTTCGCAAACTTTGTTTTTTCAAAGATTGTATTGTTTTTTTAATTTGATTAGGCGAAAAGTTATCCAACATGATTATAGTTGCACCTTCTTTTGCAGCAAGTAGTGCATCTTTTTGATTTTCAACTTCAACTTCAAACTTTTTGTGCTTTCTTTTTGCTTTTTTAATTAATTTTAAAATGGAACCTTCTGATGCAATGTGATTGTCCTTAATCATTACCATCTCATCTAGTCTCATTCTGTGTTTTCCCCCACCTCCGATTTTTACTGCTTCTTTGTCAAAGAATCGCAAACCAGGCGCAGTTTTTCTTGTTGCAAGCAACTTTGTCTTCTTTGGAATCTTTCGTACTAGCAAATTAGTTTGAGTTGCAATGCCGCTCATCCTAGACATTAAATTCAAAACAGTTCTCTCACAAGTCAGAATAGTACTGGCATTGCCTGTGATAGTCATGATTGGTTGATTGGCCTTGACCGTACTTCCGTCGTTTTTAATTATTCTG
>CAYWRD010000066.1:0-7573 GCA_964460675.1 uncultured Nitrosopumilaceae archaeon | reverse complement strand
CAATCACCTTTAAGCATCCATTTTCTGGAGAAACAATTCCAGTAAGAGCTGAATGGGATGTAGACAGTAAGGGACCAGATGGAATTATGCAGCTTCCAACTGATGCCATTATTTGGGATCCTTATCAACAGAAATGGAAAAATGTGTCTGGTCAAACTACGGCGGTCAGCAAGGTTACATTTGACTTTAAGTTAAGCGATTGGCACCATGGACCAAAAATGGACATGAATGATATTATTTACTCACTATACTTTACAATTGATTGGGGTACAAAAACAGATGATAATGATAAGACTTTTGATACAGAATTTACACCAAGAGCTTCTCAAACAGTACAAACTCTGAAAGGAATCAAAGTAATTGATGAAAATACATTGGAAGTATATGTAGACTATTGGCATTTTGATGAAGGAGAAATTGCAGATTGGGCAGCGCTTTGGAGTGTTATGCCATGGGAAGTTTATTTTGCAATGGAAGAAGCTGTAAAGGACGGAAGTGTCTCATTTTCCAGATCTGGGGCCACAAGTAAAGGAGTAAACTGGCTATCATTAATAGTTCCAAATGATGCAAAAATTATTCAAAATTATTTGAAAGAGTTTAAAGAAAATACAATCATCCCATCAGCATTAAAATCAAATGATAAAAAAAGTGACTATTTCGTTGAAAGGTATGACGCATCAATCTCATGGATCGAAGAAAACAATCATGCAGTAATTAGTAATGGGCCTTATGTTTTAGAAGGGTATTCTCCTGAATCTCGAACAATTTCAGTAAAATCATTTTCAGATAAATCATATCCATATTCAAAAGAGGATTGGTCTCAGTTTGAAGAAGCTAAATTGCCAAAAATTATTTCAATAGATGTACCCAAAACAATAACAGAAGATGAAGATATGATCATTAATATAGAAACAGATAATGTTTCTGAAATTAAATATTTCATTAAAGATAGTAAAGGAAATCTTGTAAAATCAGATAATCTGACAGTAAATAAAAAAGAATTTCCTATAGTCATTTCAAAAGATATTATTTCAAATCTAGGTAAAGGTGGAAGCGACATCAAAGTTTTTGCATTATCAGATGATGTTTTAAAACCAGATCTTTACATAACTAGTTTTTTTGTTACAGATGAGAATGTAGAAAAATTACCTGAAATCAAACCAGATACGGCATTATTTGAAGACGATTTAGAAGAAACATTAGTGTGGGCAGTAATACCAATTATAATTATTATAGTCACAATAATTATGGTAAAAAGAAAATTTACCGACTAAGTATCCCATATTCTTGTAGAATTACGTTAATTTCATCTTCTGTTTTAATTTTAGAGTATTCATCTAGTAAGTTTTGATTTAGTTCAAAAAATGTATGTCCCCACTTGAATTTATCTAGAATTTCCAAAGCCTGAGTTTTTTCATTAAAAATTAATAAAGCGCCAGACAGAGCTTCGACAGTAGTTAGTTTGTTTAACTTACCATAATTAACAGGGTTTCCTGCCAATAATGGAGGCAGTTTTCTTTTTATTCCTGAAAATTTTTTTGAAAATTCTTTTTCTGCCAAACTCCATGAGCAATCTACACCTAAAATTGAACGAATTACTGACTTGTCAGAAGGAACTAATGTTTTTTCAGCAAAGGGGTGTAAAACTAATGTTTTTGAAAAAATTTTTTTTACAGGTTTAGCTAGGTTAAATTTAATCATTTTAGCTGCAGTACATTTTTTTGGATCATCTTGATAATACATCAAAACTTGTAATTTCATTTAGAATGAATTCAATGAATAGTTATTTTGTTGTTACTCTAGTAGGGAATAATTGATTTTATAGTATAGTCGTGACACTTCGTCAGCTTTTATTACTTGCACATCCCATGATCCGTCTGGCAAGAATTCAGATTCAGATTCAGGAAGAATTGAGAATTTTTCTAATCTTGCATCAGGTCCGCTATATCTAACATTGAATATTTTACCATCTATTTCTACAGTATCATATATTGCACCTGGCTTACGAGTAGAGTCTTTTACTAGGCATTCCTCGGATTGTCCAATAACACATATGCCAGATTCAGAAGTAACTTGCAAATTTACATTCGATGTATCATCACGGTTAGGAGTAAGCATGGATCCTAACAGTACCCTAGGTGCCCATGTAAGATCATCAAGAGTTTTTTCTTGTGTTTGAATGGTTATTTTGTTTTCAGAAATACGATTTTCCTTTTCAATTAGTTTTGTTGCAGGTTCTGGTTCTACTTGAGGTGGTTTTTCAACTACATTGAATTTCAAAGATTTTGTATCAAAGTCCATATCAACTACTACTTCATAGGAACCTAGACTAGAGGGTTTGTTGGGTATGGCATATACGTATGAAAAAGAACCAGACGGGCTAGGTCGTATCTGTGTAGGAGAACTTGCGTGTTTTCCACAGTAAAAAGTACCACAAGTTATGTCTGTCTCAGATTTCTTAATGACGCTGATTTTGTAGGCCTCTAAGTAGATTAGTTTATTGGGTTTTCCTGTTACTATTACCGTATCGCCTGGATAATACTGATCCTTATCGGTTGATGTAATTAATGAAACAGGTTCATCTAATCCAAAAGTAAAATCATTTGCAACAGAGAATTTTGTCTCTGCTTGCTTCTTATTGTAATTTGCTTTTACTGTGTATTCTCCTGTAGGAAATACTGTGACAGGTAATTCAAAGAAACTTTGAAAATTTCCTCCTTGTTTAGGATATACAGAAGCTTCATGTATAACCGGATAAGGGAATTTTCCAGATAAGACTTTAATAGATACTCTATCGGGGACGACTAACCCTTCAGTTCCCTGATCACGTATTATGACCTGACCATTTACATTTAATTTCTCTCCGGGTTGATAGATGGGTTTTTCTGTAAATACAGACAATGGAGGAACAACAAACGTATCGTTAAGAGGATCTTCTGATACTTTGAAGAATAGCGACTTGTTCAAAGATTTAGTGGATATTGTGATTTGGTATATTCCAAGATTTGATTTATACAATGATCTGTCTTCAGTAGACTTTACTGATGTAATAGTTGAGGCTGTTGGTGTCTTCCATTCCCAGCTAAACCGTTGGTTATTAGCTGTAGCCCCCGAATCAAGTCGTGAACCATCAGGCTTGAATAATGTAATTTTGACACTTGGTTCACCAATAGGCGGAATTATTCCAGATAGTTTTACAGTGTCGCCTAATCCATACAAGTCTCTGTCAAGATCGACAACAATTTGTCCATCAGTTAATAGTGGTTGGACTACCCCAATTGTTGCAGATTTTTTAAGATCCAAATATTGTGATTGTATGGTATACGTTCCTTCTGAAAAGATTCCAGGGTTAACACCTACATTTATTGAGAAGAATCCGGATCTGTCAGGCACTGCAGTTATCTCATATGGAACAGTTATTCCACCTGTTGTTCTTTTGACACCTTCAGGGACTCCAATTATGGTAATTGGTTTTCCATCACTTTTCAGGAAAGTGATCAACACAGTAGGAGTTTCATAAGAAGAACGCTCCACTGGATTTAGAATAGCTCCGGAGATTTTCATAGTATCTCCTAGATCATAGATTTGTTTGTCAGTATTGAGTGAAAGGGGTTCAGTTGAAGCAACATAAGTTTCAGGATTTGAAACAACAACAATTGATTTTGATTGACTTCCTATATCCTTGGAGACTGTGATCTTGTAGTCTCCTAATCTTTCCTGATTAGCTGGAATTTTAAATGAATATGAGAATGTACCATCACCACTAAGTCTTACTGCATCCTGAATTTTGAAGGCATACCCTCCACCAGCAGTGCCCTTAACACCTAGCGCCTTATTTGTGGTTTGTATTATTTCCAGATCAAAAGTAGAAGTCCACAAACTATTGAGACGACCTGATATTTTGACCGTTTCTCCAAGACCATACACATCTTTGTCAGTATTTAGCGAAATCAAAACATCTTCTTTAATATCCTCTGCCACAGTGAATGTAGTCTTTGCTGCTTGATCAAAATATTCTCCAATGATTGTATATTCGCCATAAACAGGATTGACCGTAGTTAGAAAGAAGCTTGTAGAAAATTTCCCGTCAGGATTAGGGAATATCGTGCCATCAAATATTTGAGCGTTGTCGGGGTTCATTACCTTGAATTTTAATCCTTCAAATGGAATCACAGCATTAGTAATTGCTGAAAATGTAACCGTTTGACCAGGCATGTATTCAGTGTTTTCAGTTTCAATTGAAAGTTCACTTTGGGTTATTTCTTCTTCTTGTATTACAGTATCACCAACTGAAAAAGATGTCTTATCTGTAGCTCCTGCATAAGATACAGATACATCATACACACCTTCACTAAATCCAAGAACTTTGTGAATATTCAAACTAGTTTTAAATTTTAGATTAAGATCTGGATACAATTCAAATTGGTTATAATAATTTGGGCCATCAACTATAACAAGAATTTTTGCTGGTTGGAAATATGGTTTTTCAATAGTTACTTGTTTTGAAACACTACCCGAAAGAACAGCAGTTTCACCAAAAAGATAATTTTCTTTATTGCTACTAATAGTGACTGCGACTTCTTCAGTTATTTGCTGTTCAGACAGTTTACCATTGGTGGATCCTGCATTAGATATTGCGTATTTCCAATCTGTAATGTTATCAGTATCAAATCCATCGTAGATTCTTTGCCAGGAACCAAAATCATTGTTTACATCAGTAATCAGTGGAGTTTTATCAACTACTTGACCATTAGGACTTCGAAGTTCTACTGATTCTGAGCTATCTGTAAACCAGACTGATTGATACGAAAATGTTTTGAATTGTCCAGGTTCTATGGTAGTCCCAGAAGAAATTGTCAAGGTCTTTTTCAAAACAGTAGTGGAGGCAATCTTCCATCCGCTCAAATCTACTGGAGATGATGTAGGATTGTATAGTTCTACCCACTCAGATATGGTAGAAAAATCATCACCAGGTGGATTAGTATCGACTTCATTTATAACAACATGATCTGCAATCGAATTAGTCTGGGCAATAGCAGGAGCTATCACACCACTTAGTAACAGTATAGAAAATAGAATGGATACAGTCCGTTTCATGTCTCTAACTTGAAATGATATTTAGGATCATTTTAGAATGGAATTGAGGAAAAGTTGAGCTAGTTGTTAAAGTTGACCTCAAAAATCCTACTTTTATGTCAAGCATCATGCTTGAATTTGACAGTTTTAGTATTTAGGTAGAACGTAGAATTGATCTGTCAATTAGCACCTGATTATACTTAACATATTTTAAAAGTGACAAAATAAATTCAAACCATAAGAAATGTACAAAACTATTTTGGTTCCACATGGTGGAACTCCTGCAGGGGACGAGGCATTACATCATGCAGTTCATCTTGCAAAAACAGACTCTGCAAAAATACTAGTCATGCATGTTGTAGAAAGCGCGCCAATTCCTCCAACTTTTGCATTATCGTCTTCTGAACGCGAGAGGCTAATACAAGACATCGAGGATGCAAATAAAACCGTCCAGAACTCCATGGAGGAGAAACTAAATGAAAAGATCACAGAGATTAAAGACCAAGGAGTAGATGCAGATAAAATCGTAGTAGTTGGAGATGCAGCAGAAGAGATTCTAAAGGTAGTCTTAGAAAATGATATTGATTTAGTAGTAATGGCAAAAAGGAGAAAATTAAAGGGTTTGAAAAAACTTCTTAGTTTAGGAAGCGTATCGAGAAAGTTGGTTGAGCATCTTTCATGTCCTGTTTATTTGATCGATATAGAAAATATCTAAACAACAAAAGCAGAACATAATTTACCTTGATTAGAACAAACAGCACATTAAAAGAAGATACTGATCCTATTTATTAGAGAAAATATTAAAGAATTAGAAATTGTCCACAGCAAAAGAAATTGAATCTTTAGAATCTGCATGCACAAAATTACTTGAGGAAAACAAAGTCAGACATGTAGCAGTAATTAATAAACTAGGGAATCTCATTGCAGGTGCATCAAAACAAAGCATTGAGAGATATCTAGATGATGAAAAAGTAAAGATGGTTTACATGCAGTTAATGTTAGATCTTAGAATGAGACAGGAATTAGACGAAATTATAGGCCCTGTAGATTACATCATAGCTAGACGAAAAAAAATTACAATAATCTCCGTTCCTACAGAGAACTATCTAATAGTAATCAGTACAGAAAGAGACGCAGATTCAGAAAAGATTGTGCATTTGGCAGAGAAGTTATTTGATATCATCGATTTTGAAAAACACATTAACTAAATTTACTTAAAATCAAGAAATCTAATTAGTCGTGAGATATTGATTAATTTATGAATATCAAAGAATTTTTGAATTATCCCAACAAGAAGTTTGTTTTAGTACTTGAATTCTTCATAATAGGTTTAGTTTTTAGTTATTTTTCAATACTTTTTCTTTTAAGCTATCAACTAGTAGGATTAGAAGAACCCATAATAAACATCCCAAACGAACTCAAAGATTTCAACAACATACTTCTATGGGTATTATTTTCTGCTCTAATCACAGAATTAGTTTTGAATTATTTTAAGACGTCTAACAATAAAAAATTTCTAAGATCTTATTGGCCTGATATTGTAATGATTGTTTTGATTCCTATTTTTGTAGTTTTGATACCATTTTTTGCGGGAATAAAATTATTCAAATTAGTAAAAATTGCAAAACAAGCAAAGATGGCAAAGTACGGTTACAAGTCATTGGACAAATCTAAAAAATTCTCTAAAAATAAAAAAACATAAGCATTTACCAATAATGCATGCAAATCAGGCAGAACAGTTAGGACATTTTTTATTAATAATTTTAGTACCACAATCAGCACATATACCTTCACCGACATCAGATTGAATCATCTTTTTTCGTCTACCAACAAACACTTTGATTCCAAAATAAATCAAAATTGCAATTACTACAGCGTAAATTGGCGCCATAAAAGGAAGTAATCCAATCATAAAAAATATGACTCCAGCAATTAGAACGATATCTCTTTTTTCAAATCCCAATTAATAAAATAAATAAAATTATGATAAAAATATGACGGAGCTCAGAGCCATTAGTTTTTACTTCATCTTAAAGTCATTACTCTAACTCTTCTTCATTGCTCCGCAAGAATATCACAATGACATTTGTTAATAATATAATGATCAGAGTGGGATTGGAAGGATTTGAACCTTCGACCCCTGGTACCCAAAACCAGAATCATACCAAGCTAGACCACAATCCCACAATGATGCCAAAAATATATCCCCAATTTAAGCTTGACATAGAGAACATAATCTATCAACATGGTGCAAATTGAAATACAAGTTATCAGGTAACTCAATTCTTAATTAGATTTGAGTGTAAATTATTACATGAAACCCAACTACGACAAGGATTCCATTTTTTCATCTAGCAAACCAAGAGAACTTCCTAGGTTTTTTGTACCAGTTTTAATTGGAGTTGTCGGTTTAGTTGTATTGTATAATTGGCTTACCTAAGATCAACATAATTTTTTCATATAATGATTTTAATGGTGGCGTTCAAATCAATTATTT
>CAYWRD010000065.1:0-7655 GCA_964460675.1 uncultured Nitrosopumilaceae archaeon | reverse complement strand
ACTTCCTTACGCAGTGTGAGTGCGTCATCCAAACCAAACTAGACGACCGGTCCACCTAAATTAAAAATTAGAAGCTTTTTTGTCTTTAGTTTTTTCAATAATAACAGAATAACCTCTTTCTTTTCTACTAAACGCCCAATATGTCATTATGTCACTACAAGAGTTTGATGCATTGATTAAACGAATGCAAGATTCTTTTGATTATTCTTTAAATCTTGGTCAAAAAATAGATGCTGTAAAAATACTATACCAAATGAATGAGCAACTACCCGAAGATTTGCAATTATCCATTGATGAAATAGATAGTGAAGACTCCATTCCAGAGTTTATATCAACATACAAACCTGAGATAAAATTGGCAATTTCTGAATATAGACAAAGAATGATGAATATCTAAAATTTTATTTCTTAATGCCGAGGTTTCTATTTTTTAGTCTCAAGTAAGGATTTCTACATTTTCTGCATCTTGTAGCATCGATGTCGTTTCTGCATCCACAATTAAAACAGATTTTCATGCTTAATCGAGCTTTTGCAGCGATTCGTTTTTTCTCAGGATCTGTTATTGGCATTTGTTTTACTCTAAAATCTCTCTCTTTTAATTTAATCGGATTTGCCCATCTTTCCTGCTAATAATACAGGTACTTCCTTTGGTCTTTTAGCTACTGGGATGTTGGCCTTGTTAAACATGGATACTTTGGATTCTGCAGAACCATAATTTCCCATGACTATAGCTCCTGCATGGCCCATTCTCTTTTCTTTGGGAGCTGCACGTCCTGCGATGTATGCTACTGCTGGTTTCTTGAAACCAGAATCAATAATTTTTTGTGCAAGAATTTCTTCAGAATCTCCTCCGATTTCACCAACAATTACTAGACCCTCCAAATCTGGAATGTCTTTTATCATATCAAACGCATCAATTAATCTAGTTCCGTTAATTGGGTCGCCACCTATTCCTATTGTTATGCATTGACCAAAATCAGCACTAGTTAAGGCATCTGATATTTCATAAAGTAATGTTCCGCTTTTTGAGATTACTGCAATATTTCCTGCTTTGAAAGGAGTTGGTGGCATAATTCCAATTTTAATTAGTTCTGGAATCATAATTCCTGGAGTGTTAGGACCAATAACTACTGCTCCTTTCTTTTTAGCTAAATCTAGAACCTCCATAGTATCTCTGATTGGTACGTGCTCTGGGATGGCAACTAGTAGTTTGATTCCTGCCTCTAATGCATCTACAGCTGCTCCTTTGAAGAATTTTGCAGGAACAAAAACTATTGATATTTTTGCACCAGTGGCATCTGCTGCTTCTTTTATTGTATTGTAAATAGGAATTCCCTCAAATTCTTGACCTCCTTTGTTTGGAGTTACTCCAGCTACGATATTTGTTCCATAATCTAGCATGTTTTTTGTGTGTAGTGAACCAAAAGTTCCAGTAATTCCTTGAACGATTACACCTTTTTTCTTGTAATCAGAATCATCTGGTTTTCCTCGTAGTATTTCAAAAATGTCAGTCAATGCTTTATCTCCATTACTGCTGAATTGATTGCATCTTCAACTGAGTCAAACATTTTCGTTTTTGAATCTGCCAACATTACTTTTGCTTTGTCTGATTCTGAGCCTTTCAGTCTTGCAAAAACTGGAAGATCAATTAAACCATCATCATATGCTTTGATAAACGCAGATGCAACAGTAGTAGTTTTTACAATACCTCCATACAAATTAACAAGAATTCCTTTGACTCTTTTCATTTGACTAATCAATGTAAGTGCTTCATAAACTGATTCCGTTGTAGCTCCACCGCCAACATCAAGAAAACATGCTGGTTTTCCTCCATTGTCTGATAACATATCTAATGTAGACATTACAAGTCCTGCGCCATTTCCAACAACTGCAATATCTCCATCTAACTCAACTAATGAAAATCCACTCTTCTCAGCTCTTTCTTCAATTTCTGTTCTTTCTTGATACTTTTGTAATTCTGGATGTCTAAAGTTTGCATTGTCATCTGTAATTACTTTGCCATCTAGTGCCATCAATGAATCATCTTGTAGCATTGCCAATGGATTGATTTCAGCTAACTCGGCTTCTTTTTCTATAGTTAATTTAGATAGTTTTTGTAAAATTTCTACAAAGTCATCTGCTGTTTTGTCTTGCAGACCCATTTCTTGTGCTACTTGTCTTGCTGTTTCATCGTTTACTTCTCCAAGTCCAACTTCTTTTATAATCTGATTTTTAACTGATTCAATCTCTACTCCTCCTTCTGCTGATGCGATAATGGTGTAGCATCTTTTTGAACGATTCAAAAATAATGAAAGATACAACTCTTTTTTGATATCTGCCATCTTTTCAAGTAAAATTGCCCTTGCCTTCTCTCCTTTGATTGTCATTCCTAATACTTGAGGATATTTTAGCTCAAATTCGTCTTGATTTTGACATTTTTGAATCCCTCCTGCTTTTCCTCTTCCTCCAACAGGTGCTTGGAATTTTATCACAAATGGAAATCCTAATTCTTGTGCGTGCTTGAGACCTTCTTCTAATGATTTTGAGGCTTTACTTGGTGGTACTCTAATTTCAAATTCCTTGAAAAGCTCCTTTGCTTGGTACTCTAGTAATCGCATGCAAAAATCTTGAATTTTACGGTCTTTATTAACTGTATGATATTATTTCAACTGTTCTTCTAACAAATCAATTATTTGCAAAAAGCGATCTCTGCTTTTTCTGATCAGTCTTTCAGGAAACTCATCAATACTAAAAACAAACTGTTGATGAAAACTTGGAACTAAAACTCCTCCAGATGTTACCATCTGTTCTATTACGTAATCTTTTGTTAATGTACATACAATCTCTTCATAGGAATCTTCTTCTTCTTCTAATGTTTGCCGGTATAATATGATAGGACGATTTGTTTTGGCCACAATATCTGAGCCTTTTTTTAACAAATCAGTTAGGTGCTGAATCTGCCATCCATCTAGGCTGATCTGCTTTACCATGAAAATTATACGCAGTTTTTCTATTTATTATGCCAGATTAACTAAAAGCTAACAACTTGGTCCATTTTATAACTAAAAATTAACAAAAAATTACTCAAAAATAAAAGAAATGGGTTATAGATTTCCCAAGGCTCTAGAATGAATTCCTGTGTGAGGTCTCTCACCAGAATATCTTCTTCTCAGGTGACCAGATGGTCTTCCATCCAGTAATTCTAAGAACCATGACTCGTGTTCAATTTCTTCTGCAAGAATATGCGATGCAATTTCATATGTCATAGGATCCTTGCCGTGAGTCATTTGGCATACCTTGTTCCAGTTTACTATGGCACCTTGTTCTGCTTTGAGACATTTTTCTAATATTTACTTTAGTGATGTATTCTTGTTAGACTGTAGAAATTCTGCTCCTGCTTGTTTGCAGAAATCAACAATGTCTTCTGGGAATTCTCCTCCTAGCTGAAATATTCTGTCTATGCAAGACTCAAAATGGCTCAAATCTTCAAGTCTGGCATCTTCAATTACTCCCTTTACTCCTTCTCCATCCATTCCTGTGCAGAATGAGCGTAGGTTTGTAAAGTAATAGTATGCCACAAACTCTACTGAGGCATTGTACACTAACTCTTTGATTAATGCATCAACGTCTACGCCATTTTTCTTTAATGTCTCTACGCCAACTACGTGGTGTTTTTCTTCGGACATAAAATCGAAAGTTTGTGGTGATAATAAAAGACTTTCTTATTATCATACGAAATAATTGAGGAGTGTTTGGGAAAATAGCAGGGACCTAAAATGCCATACACTCCTCAAGGGGTGATATTCCTATAGGTGTATTTTCTAGATAAAAAGTAAGATTGCAATGCAATCATTCAACAGATATTCTTATTTTTTGACCATCTATGTCATCATCTTTGTATTCTTTACAAGAATCAGTAAACGTTACTTGTTTTACTCTTACCAAAAATGCCAAGTCTTTTGCTTTTTCTTTTACCATTTCTAGTTGTTCATCATCCAAGTCTAAAATTGATGCAACATTAAGTACATCTGTGGGATTGTATCCTCTCTCTTTTCTTAATGTTTGAAGTCTTCTTGCAATGTCTTTTACCAATCCCCTTGCCATCATTTCTTTATTTCTTGTAGTAGAGATAAACACAATGTAATTATCACGTTTTGCAACAGCATATCCCTCTTTTGCATCAAAGTCAATCACAAAGTCTTCTGGTTCCAGAACAATTTTCTCACCAGAAATATCAAATGTGTATTTTGATTCATTTTGTAACGAAGAAATTATTTTCTGAGGATCTGTTTCTGTAAATGATTTTACTAAATTACCCATGTGTTGTTTTGCCTTTGGACCAATCTTTTTTCGTTCCAACTCTATTGCTGGCTTTACAGGCAATCCTAATTCTTGTAATTCTGTAATTTGTTCTAATCCTGACTCTTTTTGTGTTTCATAAATTTCGTATTTTTCTACGTTTAATTGAGAAGACAAAAGCTCAGATAATGACTCTAACTTTTCTTTCTGTCCTTGACTTACACAAATTTTTGCTTCATTTAATGGCCATCTTCGCTTTAGTTTTCCTTTCATTCTTGCTGCAGCAGATACTGAAACCACATCTTTCATAATATCAAATGACTCCTCGATTTTCTCATTTACCAAAGATTCCTGGTATTTGGGCCAATCCTCAAGTAATATTGTCTGTTTTACTCCGAAAACAGACTGATACAGGTATTCACTTGTAAAAGGACATAATGGATGAATCAAAACATCAAGTGTTTTGAGGACTTGTTTTAATACTGCATATATTGCCAATCTTCTGTTTTTCTTGGATTCGTCTTCGTCCCATAACTCCCCTCTAGTGATTGGAATGTAGATTTGACTCAAATTGTTAATTATGAAATCATCTAGTGCTTTTGCAGCTTCGTGATATCTGCATATATCATTTTTTTCAGTATTTGTTTTGATTAATTTTTGAAGTTTTGATAGTAACCATATGTCTGGCTCTGTAAGAAGATTGTTTTGCTTTGACCATTCTAATGTTTTGGAATCATCAAAGTTGTCATATTCGCTATTTTGCTTAAAGTACAGATGAAGATTATACAAAGTATTTACTACTTGGTATGGTCTTGACATTAGTTCGTCTGTACTGAAATTAAGTGGTTCAATTGGACTTGACTTCCAAATGAAATAAAATCGCACCAAATCTACAGGATATTTTTGCAGTAATTCTTCTCCATCAATTACATTTCCTAAACTCTTGCTCATCTTTCCCCCTTTTTCGTCTAACACATGTCCTTGAAACAAAAATGACTTGTATGGTGGTATGGGGGCATCATTTAGTATTATATTTTCAATAAGTAGTGTATAGGCCCACCCTCTTGTTTGATCAATGCCTTCTGTAAAAAACGGGGCAGGAATGCTTTTTGAATATGCTTCATCAGTAAGTGAAGAATAGGGCGCAGAACCGCTGTTATGCCAAGTATCTAAAACATATCTGTCTCGGTATGTGTTACTACTCTGGCAATGCTTGCACTTTATTTTGATTTTATCAATCCAAGGTAGATGCAGCTCAAAGTCTGGACCATCTGGTAATTCTACAGCAGAATCTGTTATTTCTTTTCTTGAAAAACACCAAGTTTGTTTGTTACAATCCTTGCAGATCCATACGGGTAATGGACATCCCCAAACCCTTTCTCTAGAAATACACCACGGATGCTTTTCTTTGATGATTCCAAGAAATCTGTTTTTTGGCTGCTCAAAGAAATATTCTACAGATTCTGCTGCCTTTATTGCCTTGTCATCTAATCTATCTAATTTGTAGAACCAACCCTTTCTTGCAAGCCATACTATTGGGTGGTGAGAGCGCCAGCAATGTGGATATTTGTGCTTGATTTTACCAATCCTTACTAGTGCATTTCTTTCTTTGAGGTCCTCGACAATAGTTCTGTCTGTGTCTCGAACAAACTGACCTTCATATTTTCCAGCCTGATTGGTAAACTTTACTTCGTCATTGATTGGATTGAATACTTTGACTTTTCTTTTGTTTGCAATACCGATGTCTTCTTCACCGTTTGCAGGAGATAGATGTACAAGTCCACTCCCTGTAGTGATATCTACAAAGTCTTCAGCTACTGCAACATGGAAATTTTCTTGTTTTGATAGTTCATCTAATCCTGGAATTAAATCCAATAATGGGTGGATGTATTTTTTTCCTTCAAACTCTTCTCCCTTTACTGTTTTTTCAACAGTGTAATTTTCTACTTTGACTTCCTGCATGAATTCTTCTAGTCTTTTTTTTCCAACAACCCAAGTTTCATTTTCAACTTTTACATAGACATAATCTTCTTTTGGATGCAAACCTACCATTGCATCAGTAACTAAAGTAAATGGCATTGTAGTCCAAACAATTAGAAATGCATCTTGGTCTTGCAGTTTTACTTTGTAGTATAGTGATGGATCTTTTACTTCTTCATATCCTTGATTTACTTCTGCATGACTAAGTGATGTCTGACAACTTGGACAATATGCAATTACTGTAAAGTCGTCTTCTAGTATTTTGTTTTCATGAGCTTTTTTGAGAACTTGCCATTCTCTCTCAATGTATTGATCACGAAAAGTCCAATATGCCTTTTCATGATTAAAGGACATGCCAAGTAATTTGTCTACTGCGACCCATTTTTCGTTGTATTTTTTTACAATCTTTTTACACTCTTCAACTAACTTTTCAATCCCTACTTTTTCAATAACTTCTGTCTTTCCACCAGTTACTCCAAGCTCTTTTTCAGCTTGTAACTCTACTGGTAATCCCTGTGTATCCCATCCTCCATTGAATGTGATCTTTTTTCCTTTGAGAGTGTTGAATCGGTACCACAAGTCTTTGATTACTCGGCCTCTTAGGTGACCTGCATGAGGTATGCCGTTCATTGTAGGTGGGCCTTCTATGAACATGATTTCTTCTGGCTTGTCTGATTGCCAGATCAGTTTTTCAACATCGATGGAATTTGTGTATTGGTTTACCTCAGATTCAATCTTTTTTGCATCAAACTTGGTGGAAAGATCCATCTACCGTTGAGACTAGGCGTGCTAATATAAGGCTAAAATGACTTTGGGAAATTCTATTAGTTAGCAGATGCGAAGTTTGTCATGTTTAACTCCGATAAGATCGAATCCAGCATGGTAAAACAATATGCCTCTAACACCAAAAAATTCTATGAACACCTAGAAGAATGTGAGGAATGTCAGGCAAAACTAGCCTCAATTTGGAAACATACGTATCAGTAGTCTCTAAGCGTTTTCATATTCATTGGATTTTTTATGCGAAAAGGTTAAAAACAATATTTGAGAGCTGGTAGCGTGAATAAAGGCCTAGCCATTGGAACATTATTTTCAATATCTTTACTTCTGTTCTTCGGTTCTGTTGTGACGCCACTTAATGCATTTGCTCAACCAAATTCGAATTCAAATTTTGTACCCGGTAAATATATTGTAGTTCTTCAAGATGATGCAGATCCAATTTCCTTTGCAAAATCAAAGGGAGTAATGCCTGAATTTGTTTATGAACATGCCCTAAAGGGATTTTCAACTACTCTTTCTTCTAGTCAAGTAAATCAATTATCTCAAGATCCTAGAGTCAAAAGTATAGAACAGGATCAAATAGCTCATATATTCAG